>JAAFHH010000016.1 GCA_013297545.1 Alphaproteobacteria bacterium | reverse complement strand
GGGGGGGGGGGGGGGGGGGGGGCGCCCCGCCGCTGAGGTTTCCGAAGTATCGAAGCGCACGAGCGCTAAACGCTTCCCCGCATCCCTTGTGTCCCCCCCTCCCATCCTCCCCCCCGCTTACGGGGGGAGGGGCAGGTTTCGCTTGGCGGAGATCAAGGAATACTTCCGAACACTCAGAAGAAACCTACGCCGGCAGCACGCCCTCGACAAAAATCACCCGGCCGACCGAGTTCGCGGTGCGAATAGCGAGCGCTTCGGCGTAGGCGGGGGAGGCGTACCAGGCTTCCAGCGCGGCCATGTCGGGGAACTCGAGCACCACCACCCGGCTGCGCACGGCGTCCCCCTCTTTCAGGCGCACTTCGCCGCCGCGGGCGAGGAAGGTGCCACCGAATGCGGCGACGGTGGCCGGCACCAGTTCCCGGTAGCGGGCGTAGGCGTCTGGGTTGGTGATGTCCATTTCAGCGATTGCGTAGGCGGCCATGGGTTAACGCTCCATCAAGCGGCGGGCACCTTCGGCCAAGAAGCCGGAGCGGGTGCTGCCCATGGCAGCAGCCGCGGCGTCGATGTCGGCCAACAGGTTCTTGTCGATCGTGATGTTGACCCGCACGGCCGGCGCTTTCGGCGGCCGGGCTGCGATCAGCACCAGGGTTGCTTCGGATGTGCGGGCGAGCCCGATCAAGCGGTCGAGCCCGCCTGGGCTTGGCTGGCGCTCACCGGCCATGGTGAAGCCTTCGAGGTGCAAGGCGAGGGCCGCTTCCGCCAAGCGCATGACCTCATCGACATCTTCACCGACTGCAAGGCAGCCGGGCAGATCGGGGAAGGTGGCGGTGAAGCTGCCGTCAGACGCCATGCGCAGCAGGGCGGGAAAATGCGCCATCGGGCTACTCCGGCTTCAAAACGATGGCAGCGAGGGCCGCCAATTCGAGGGCGACAGCGTCGGGCACCGCACACTTGTAGCTCGGCAGCGTCAGCCGTCCGGCTTTTGTGCGGTGAGTATACAGAACAAAATCTTCTCGTTTCGCCGCTGCAGTCCAGCCGTCGGCTTCCAAGGCTTTCACCAACCGCCTGAGCTTTGCCATGATCCGTCGCCTCCCCGCGCTGGCGAGAGGGTGACGAAGCCGACCTCAGAAGGCAAGAAATCTGGCAAGATTGTCGCGGATCGCGCGGTCAAGCTCGGTATTGATGTCGCGTCCCAGCTGTTCGGACAGCTCAAACCACACGGTTTCGCGCCCAGCCAGTGTGATGGTTTCCGGCACCGTGCGGCTGCGTTCGGCGCGCGCAGACGCCGTCGCTGCCCGCAAGCCGCGCGGATCGCGGATTTCCAAATCGACATCCAGCACCGCGTCGTAGCGATGCGACTGATCCGTGGTGAACACGCCGCGCAAGCCGGGCGTGCGCGGCAGTTCAGTTTCTCGGATCGCGGCTTCCTTCACCACGAGGCGCAGCGTGTGGTCGCCACCGACCGTCGTGACCCGGTCACGCAACCAGCGCGCGGCGACTTCGGCGGGGGCGACCGGGGCGCGGTGGTCGACGAAGGGTGGGGCTGCCTGCGTCGCAGAGACGTTGGCGAGCTCCGCACTCGCCACCCGAAAGCGCAACTGCGGTTGGGTGCGAAAGCCGATCTCCGCAAAGCGGGGCGCTGGACCCGCACCGGGTGCGGCACAGGCGGCGAGGGCAAGCGGCGTAAGCAACAAAGCGCGGCGGTGCATGTGAGATATCCTTACCCTAGAACCCGGGCGATGAAGCGTCCGGCAGCGGCAAGCCCGGCATCGTCAATCGAATGACCAATGCCAGGACAGGTGAGGGTTTCCACCGCCAGGCCCAAGCCTGTCAGCCGGGTTTCAGCGCGACCGAGTGCCGCATAGGGCACGATGCCATCATCCGTGCCGTGCACCAGCAACAGCGGCGGGCGCGCGGTGACCGCTTGATCAAGATCAGGGCTTTCGAGCAGCGCGCCCGAAAAGCCAACCACACCGGCGATCGGATCGGGACGGCGCAGGGCGACCTGCAGCGACATCATGGTGCCCTGGCTGAAGCCGACCAGCACGAGGCGGGACGCCGGGAGGGATCGCTTGGCCAGTTCCTGGTCGAGGAACTGGTTGAGGGTCGGCATGGCCGCGGCGGCATTGGGCGCCATCACCTCCATCCGCCGGTCCTGCAGGCTGAACCACTGGAAGCCCATCGGCGCCATGTCGCAGGCCTGCGGTGCATCGGGGGCGAGGAATTCGGCACCGGGTGCGGCGTCTTCCAGATAGGGCGCCAGGCCCATCAAGTCCGCCCCATTGGCGCCGAGCCCGTGCAGCAGCACGATCAGCGCATCAGCAGCGGCTCCATTGGCTGGACGGCGGGACATCACACTGCGGATCATGGGCTGTCTCCTGAAACCTTGTTGGTGCCGACGCGGCCGGTTTGGTGGTGGTAGAGGTGCCACATCAGGTGCGCGGCAGCACCGCGCCAGGGCCGCCACGCCTCGGCGAGGCTGCGGGTTGCCTTGGCGGTTGGGCGCTCGTTGAGCCCGGCGACGGAGCCGGCGGCGGCTTGGATGGCCAGATCATCGGCGGGCCAGACATCGCTGCGCCCAAGGGCGAACAGCAAGTAGATTTCTGCAGTCCAGCGCCCGATCCCGGGAGCAGCGACCAGCAGGGTGATCGCTGCTTCATCGTCGAGTTGAGGCAGGGCATCGAAGTCCAGCGCACCGTCGACCACCAGACGTGCGAGGCCGCGGATGTATTTTTGCTTCGGGCGGCTGAGGCCGCCAGCGATCAACTGCGCGTCGGACGCGGCAACCAGCACCTCAGGCGCAAACACCCCGACCTCTGCCAGCAGGCGGGCGCGGATCGCGCGTGCGGCGTGGACGGAGACCTGCTGGCCGACGATGACATCCACCAAGGTCGCAAACCCCGGCGGCCAGCGCCGCATCGGTGGCGGGCCGGTGCGCGCCACCACTGCCGCCAGACGCGGATCGGCTGTGGCGAGCGCTTGCAGGTCGGCGTCAAACGCACCATCGGCGAACAAGGTCATGCCGCAGGATCGGTTGAGAACACCACGCTGGTCCAGCGCTCCGGCAAATGACTGTCGTAGATACCGTGGGCGTCGACACCCCAAGCGGCTTGCACGGTCCGCCCCGCAATCGGGATCTGCTGGAAGCGCGATAAGAACATCCGCCAGCGATCCCCCTCCGCCGGTGGGATCTGGCGCCCATGGCCGAGGGGGCCCATGCCGGCCCACGGCAGTTTGATCTCCGCCGTCCAGCCGCGGCTGACGGTGGCGGGGTCGTTCAACACCCCGTCGATGTGCACAGCGGTGACTAGGCCCGGAAAGTCCCAGTTCCGGAATGCCCAGCGCGGGCCACGGGGGTGGGTGCCGGTCCAAAAGCTCTTCGCCTGGCGGTCATAGTCGCCAGCAAAGCTGAGCGCGCCTTGGTCCAGCAGATCGAACTCCGGCACATCGAAGCGGCTGCCGCGGCGGTAGGCATCTTGCCAGATGAAGAACACCTCGTAGACGGTGTTGAGCGCATTCAGTTCGAGTTCGTAGTAGCAATCCCCGCCATCGATGAAGATCTCGACGTCGTTTTCCTGGAAGATCAGCTGGTCGCGGGTGCCGAGCACTGCATTCGGGAATGGATCTTCCACGCGAAAGCCGCAGTAGAGTGCGCCCTCATCCCACAGCAGGGCGACTCGGGTGTCGAGCACCGCTGGCCCACCATCGGCCAGATCGACAAAGCGCGGCGACCAGGCAGCGCCTGCCCAGGCCGGGCCGCTGAGCGTGCCGTCGAGGGATGGGCGGATGTTGGTATAGCGTGCAGTGACTTCTGGCATCTCAGCCCACCTTCGTTGAATAGGTGCCGCGGCCGATCGCGACCAAGGCCCCTGTGCCGTCGGTCACATCGATATCTGTAACCGCAAGCGACTTGCCCAAGCGGCGCACCCGGGCAGATGCCACCAAATGTGGGCCAAATGCGGGCTTGAGATAGTCGATGCGCAGGTTGACCGTCGGCACCGGCCCGTCGACCTGCACCGCGACGGCGAGGTCGCCGATGGTATCGATCAAGGCAGCCAGCGGCCCGCCGTGGAACTGGTTGGAGCCGGGAAACCGTTCCTGGTCCGGATTGAGCGGCATAGTGGCGTGCACGCTGCCGTCAGCCGCGATGCCCGCGTCAACCAGATTCAAGGCCTGAATCGCGGGGCTGGTTTGGAAGGCGGCCAGCATGCGGCTGAGGGTTGCGGTGTCGGTCATGTAGGTTCGCCAAATGAAAACGGAGCCCGCGGGGGCGCGGGCTCCGTCTCGCATGGATTGACCGTGGGACGCTAGTTGCGACGCACGATGCGATTGTCGAGACCGATGCGCGCATGACCGCCGGCGATGAAGGTGGCGACCGTCTCATCGAGGCCCGGGCCGAAGTCGTAGGGCTCGATCGCGCGCTCGGCGAACATCGTGTAGCCGTCGCCGCCGCGGCGGTTGAAGTTGTTGAACGCGACGGTGTAGCGGCGGGTTGGCTCGATTTCGGCCCAGCTGCCATTGCTCTGGCGGGTTTCCGCACGCACCAGGCGCTGACCGACCGGGCGGCTCGCGTCCCACTCGATGCGGGCACCGGCGATCTGGGCAAAGCGGCCGGTGTTGTTGGCCTGCGGGTTCTCACCCTGGCTGACACCGTGTTCGAGGGCGGCGCGCAGATCCGCACCGGTCACTTGGAAGGTGGAGATCGTGTTGCCGAACGGTAGCGCTTCCAACACCTGGCCCATGGTGACGTCACCGGCGGCGATCGAGGTGCGAATCCCGCCGCCATTCTGGAAGGCAACTTCCGCACCCTTGGAGCGGGTCGCCCACAGGATCGCATCGGCAATCACGTTGCCGAAGGTGCATTCCTGATGGCGGCAGCGCGCGCGATCGCCGTCGAGCGGCTGATCGATGCGGCCGATGACGCGGCGGCGCAGGGTTTCCAGTTCCCCCGCCAGGCTCGCCACCACTTCGGCGACCGCCGGGGTCGGCTGCACGGTGTTGTCGACCAGCTTGGCGTCGCCTTCCCAGCGCACCGGCACACCGGCGGCGTTGAAGGTGACCTTCAGATCACCCAGCACGCGGCCATGTTCCCAGCTCGTCACCACCAGCGTCGGCTGACCGGACGGGCTGCGTTCGACGATCGGATACGGGCCTTCGGCGCGCTCGACCGTGTTCGACAGCAGCGTGTGGGTGTGACCCCCAACGACGACATCAATGCCATCGACGGCGCGGGCGAGTGCGCGTTCGGCACCGAGGCCGAGGTGGGTCAGCGCAATGATCTTGGTGACACCAATCGCCTTCAGTTCCGCCACCGCCGTGCGCGCCGTGTCGACGGCGGACTTGAAGGTCAGGGTCGGGCCCGGGGAGGAGGTGATCGGGGTGTCATCGGTCACCAGACCGATGATGCCGATGCGGTGACCGCCGCGGTTGATGATCATCGTCGTCGGCAGCTTGCCGTTCAGCTGCGGGTTGCGCGAGGTGTCGACGTTGCCGCCGAGGATCGGGAACCGTGCCCCGGCGATCAAGTCGGCCAAGACACCCGGGCCATCGTCGAATTCGTGGTTGCCGACCACCATGGCGTCGTAGCCCATGCGGTTCATGGTCTCCACCACGCCGCGGGCCTTGTGCACGGTGTAGAACAGCGTGCCCTGGAACTGATCGCCGGCATCGAGGATCAAGGTGCTGGGATCCGCCGCGCGGGCTTGGGCGAACAGGGTCGCAAGGCGCGCCACACCGCCGAAGCACTGGTTGTTCTGCACTTGCTCAGGCGAGCACGCGGTGCCGGAGCGGTTGTTCGCTTCCAGGCGGCCGTGGATGTCGTTGGTGTGCAGAATTCTCAAGGTGAATTCTTGGGCCGCCAGCGGCATGCTGGTGGCGGCGAGGAGTGCGGCGCCGAGCGCCAGGCGTGTGGTCACAGTCATGAGAGCCCTCCGGGTGGACGGCGCTGAAATGGCGTGGCAGCCCGTGTGAGACAAGACCCCGCGCCCGCAATTGAATCGCGTCGTCAGGATGCGACAGTTCTATGACGAGGTTCAGCATGACTGATTTTTTACAGGCACTGGCAACGATTGAGCAGCAGATCACTGCCGCGTGTGTTCAGGCAAACCGAGCGCGCAGCACGGTTACCCTGACGGCGGTATCGAAAACCCAGCCGGATGAAATGCTGGTGGCGGCGCTCGACGCGGGCCTGCGGGTGTTTGGCGAGAACCGGGTGCAGGAAGCTGAAGCGCACTGGGCGAAGCGCCGTGCGGCCTATCCAGACTTGGAACTGCGCTTAATCGGCCCGCTGCAGACCAACAAGGTGCCAGAAGCAGTCGCCCTGTTCGATGTCATTGAGACGGTCGACCGGGAGAAGCTCGCCGCCGCGATCGCCAAAGAATGCGCGCGGCGCAAGGTGACAACCCGATGCTTGATCCAGGTTAACACGGGTGAGGAGCCCCAGAAGGCCGGTATCGCTCCAACCGAGGCGGCCGCTTTCGTGCAGCACTGTCGCACGACCCACGGCCTCGCGATCGAGGGCTTGATGTGCATCCCGCCGGTCGATGAACCGGTCGCCCCGCACTTCGCGTTCCTCGCTAAGCTCGCGGCCGAGTGTGGGCTCAGCGTGCTGTCGATGGGGATGTCGGGCGATTTCGGTGATGCGATCCGGCTGGGCGCGACCCATGTGCGCATCGGCTCAGCGCTGTTCGGAGCGCGCGCCTAGCTAAGCCGGCGCGCCAGCGCATCCGCCAGTCGTTCGTACTGGTCGATGCGGTTGTAGATCTGGCCGGAGACCCGGACCCAGAGCCAGCCGTGCTGGTTCATGATCGGCACTTCGACGCGGTCTTCCAGGCGCAGCGCTCGGTGCAGCGCATGGCCATCCCCGCGTTCACCGCGCAAGGGCAGGCGGACAGCCGTCATGGCACCTTGCATTGACGGCGGGCCGGAGCAGACCGAGCCCAGGCGCTTGGCGATCAGCGCACCGGCCGCGACCGCGAGGCTGCGGTTGCGCGCCATGATGTCGGGCTGAGCCTGATAGAAGGTGAGGGCGGTCGGCAGAGCGAGGTGCGCGCAGGGATCGCACGTGCCAGTCCAATCGAAGGAGGCGGGGAAGCCATCATCGTTGAAGTGGCTGATGGTCAAGGGGGCGAGGCCCGGATCGTTGCGGGCGTACAGGAACGCCGTGCCGCGCGCGGCGAACAGCCACTTGTGGGCATTGCCGGTCACCCAATCAGCGCCGAGCGCATCGAGATCGACGGGCACGTGGCCGGGCGCGTGGGCGGCATCGACCAGCACCGGCACTCCTTCGGCCTTAGCGGCGGCCACAATTGCTTCAATCGGCAGCACGAGGGCGGTCGGGGAGGTGATCCAATCGACCAGCAGCAGCCGGGCACCCGGCAAGGCTTGGCGGATCGCCGCGACCACGGTTGCCGGATCTTCGATCGGCGTCGGTAGGGTGACGACATCGATGCCGATGCCGAAGCGCCGAACCAAGGACTCAAGCTGCAGGCGCACGGCGTTGTAGCCGTGGTCGGTCACGACCACCCGGTCGCCGGCCTGGATAGGGTAGGTTCCCAAGCACGGTTGCCGTGCCGCTGTGGTGCCCAGCAGGCACGCGAGGTCGGCCGCGGCCTGCCGTCGCCCAGGGCGAATGACGTTTTCCACGAACGCGACCGGGTTGCGTTCCATCTCCGCCCGCAGCGCGGTCACCGTTTCGGTGACCACCCGCGGCACGGCGCCGAACGATCCGTGGTTCAGGAAGTCGATCGCGGGATCGAGATCGAACACCGGACTAGGAGAGGCCAGCAGCGCGCGCAGCGAGCGCGGCTTCCGTGCGGTTGCGGGCCGACAGTGCCTTCAACACGGCGTTGACGTGCACCCGCACAGTGCCTTCTGCGAGGCTGAGCAACCGGGCGATTTCCTTGTTCGGCTTGCCCTCGGCCAACAGACGCAGCACGTCCATCTGGCGATCGGTCAACAGTGCGCGGATACGAGCCGAAAACGCGTCGTCGCCGCGGATCATTTGTGTGCGCGGCTCCATGTCACTGCCGCTTGGGCGGATGTAGACACTGCCGGACATCACCAGCTGCAAGGCCTGCAGCATGACATTGCCGCGCACCGACTTCGGGATGTAGCCAGCCGCCCCTGCTTCGAGTGCTGCGCGGATATCTTGGCTTTCTTCCGAGGCCGAGATCACCACGACCGGTGCACCAGGCGTTTGGCGACGCACGTCAGCAAGGCTTGCGGGACCGGCCATGCCAGGCATCGCGAGATCGACGATCACGAGATCGTAGTCCTCATTTTCCTCAAGCGCAGTCAACGCTTCGGGCAGCGAGCCCGCCTCACGAATGTCGAGCGAGCCCTCGAGACCCGAGAGCACATGACGCAGCCCCTCACGGAACAGCGAATGGTCGTCGGCGATCAGAATACGCATGACACCCTCGTTTCACTTTGCGTCGCCGACCCAGATCGGCGCCTCGGGGCATAACATACGGTCTAGGTCCGAGGCCGTCTGTGACGGTGCTCACGCAAAAACGACTAATCCGCCTGTAATCTGGCGCGCTGGAGAAGACTTCGCGATAGACTGTGACGGCCGACACAGGGGGGCATAAGTCTATGGATCTATACGCTTTGTCAGCGCGTACGCTGCGTCAGATGATCGGGTCGAAGCAACTTTCCCCGGTTGAACTGCTACAGTCATGCATTGAGCGCATAGAACGTATCGATAAAAAGCTTAACTCCGTGGTCGCACGGGATGACGACCGGGCGCTGGCCGCCGCGAAAGTGGCGGAAGCCCAGGTGATGCAGGGCAAACCGCTGGGTCTGCTGCATGGGTTGCCGGCGGTGATCAAGGATCTGCACCCGACGGCGGGCCTGCGCACGACCTGGGGCTCGCTGTTGTACCGCGACACCGTGCCGACGGCGGACGATAGCCTCGTCGCCTCCGTGCGTCGGGCCGGTGGGATCATTCTGGGCAAGTCGAACACACCAGAGTTTGGCGCCGGGGCGAACACCCGGAACCTGGTCTATGGGGCGACTGGTAATCCGTTTGATCCGGCGCTCTCGGCGTCTGGGTCGTCTGGCGGCTCGGCGGTTGCGCTGGCGGCGGGGTTGGTGCCGATCGGCACGGGATCGGACACCGGTGGGTCGCTGCGAACCCCAGCCTCGTTCTGCGGTATCACCGGCTTTCGCCCGTCGCCCGGCGTGGTGCCATCCGAAAGCCGGGCGCTGGGGTGGACGCCCTTGTCGGTCTGGGGGCCGATGGGGCGCGATGCGCGCGATGCCGGGCTGTTGCTGGCCGCCCTTGCTGGGAATGACACCCGCGACCCGTTCAGCCACCCGATCGATCCGCTGCAGTTTCTGCACCTGCCGACCCTGGACCTGGCAAGCCTGCGCGTCGCCGTGACGCCAGACTTTGGCTTCGCGCCGGTCTCAGCGGACATCCGCGCCTGCTTCGAAGCGAAGATCACGGCGATCAGCCGGCTGTTTGGCACGGTCGGCCGTGCTGATCCGCCGATGCAGGGGGCCGACCGGGCGTTCGCCGTGCTGCGTGCAGTTGGGTTCCTCGCGAACCTGCGTCAACCGGTCGAGACCCAACGCGACCAGATCGACAAGAACGTGATCGCCAACGTCGAAGAGGGCCTGACCTACAGTGCCAGCGACGTGGCTGACGCCCACGTCACCCAAACCAAGATCTACCGCGCCATGCAGCACTTCATGAGCGACTGGGATGTCATCCTGGCGCCGATGGCGTCGGTCGTGCCGTTCGACAAAAACGCGATCGCCGTCTACGAGATCGATGGGCGGACGCTCGACAATTACTTCCACTGGCTCGGTCTCGCCTATGGCCCGACCTTGACCGGGCATCCGGCGGCATCCGTGCCGCTCGGGCTCGGGCCGACGGGTATGCCGTTCGGCTTGCAGATTGTCGGGCGGCGCGGGGCTGATCAATTTGTGCTGGCGGTCGCGGCGGCGATTGAGGCGGCGCTCCATGGGGATACGCAGCTGGGGCGGCCGGTGCCTGAGCTCGGCTAGCGAGGGGCGAGGCGGGCCTGCATCACTGTCCCCTATGGGGTACATTTATCTTCGTGAACCCACCCCGTATGGTTTTGCGCAGCCCAGCGTTCACTCGTTGGTTCGACCGGGCCAATACTGACATTCGGCTGCGCGCCACTGCGGCGATCGCTTTGCTTGCTGCCGATCAGTTTGGTGACATCAAAGCGCTGGGCGGCGGGCTCTTTGAAGCGCGGATCCTCTGGGGTCCGGGCCTCAGGCTCTCCTTCACCCGCCGCGGTGGCACACTCATCGTGCTGCTGCTCGGCGGCACGAAAGCAACGCAGCGGCGCGACATCACGCGCGCACAGCATTCCCACCACACTCTAGACATCAGCGACTGCCATGCCCGCTCCCGACGATATGAGTTCCGAAGCCGCGCTGATGCCCACCCCCCGCGTGGGCGTCACCGAGGAGATCGATCCCGACGACGTGCTGAGGCGTTTGCTGGCCGCTGGCTGCACGATTTGGGATCCAGACGGGGTGCTGGAAACTCTGCGCAGCGATCCCGCGATCTTAGCGGATTGGGTTGCCGAAGCGCTGGCCGTCGGCGATCCGAAAGCGCGTCGAGTGTTGCTGGAGACTGCACAGCGCGCGGTTGGCAGCGATGTCCTGATCGCGGCAATTTTGAAAGCGGACGGCACGCTGGCGTGCGGTCGCCCGTCTGGAGACGACGACAAAGCCGTCCTGGCGTTTCTGCGCAACCACCTCGAAGCCATTCCCGGTTTCCTCACCGAAGCACTCGCCGCTCTGAACTTGGCTGTGCGGGCGGTGGGCGCGCGGGGCATCGCCGCCGAGATCGGCACGATGCCAGCAACCGTATACAAGGCGTTTCAGCCCGGACGAGACCCGAGCCTGCGCCTTACCTTGCGTATCTTGCGCGCGATGGGCTTGCCGCTCGTTGTTGCGCGGCCTTAGTGGTGGGTCAGGTTGGTGTTCTTTTTTGAAGAAGTGTCCGTAGCCTACTGTTTGCGAAGACTTGTCAGTCGAGTCAGAAATCGGAAGCTCTCCGCCACCATGACCGCTGCGCCCAAAGCGATGATATGAGCCCCAATCGCGGTGTTGCCGTAGATTCGCACAAATGACCGATGATAACTTACATAAATATAGAAAATTAGAATTAGAGTGCCGCCAATAAAAAATAAAGCGCGTTTCGCTTTTTCCGGCAGCTGGAAAAATAAGATTAGCGTAAAAAGTGCCACAATAAAAGAAATGCAACTTGCGAATAAAAGAAAAAACTCTCGTGGCGAATGCTGTGCGACCATCGCGTCGATGGCTAGATCTGCTAAGGTGATGGTCTCTGCGGCTCGGGTGAGTGATGTGGCCGAGACTTCTTGATTTTTCTGCGCGTGTGCACTGATGATTGATCGAATTTCTGATCTTGTGTCAGCTTGATCGATTCGCAGCATTTTCCAATTCACTTCAGTGATTGAAAATGCACTTGGGCCTGAATTGAGATTGGAGCGAACGGAAAATGGCAGAATATGCCATACTGCAAACATGATCACAAAAACCAAAAGGATTGGTTCACCCCGAAGTCGCGTCACTATTGAATTAAAAGTATTCAGTCTTTCGGGAATTTGGATGTTTAAATTTTTTTCGGTCTTTGAGTGCAATTTAAAGGCTTTTCCATTCCTCAATTCAAAAGAAATTGGCATTCCTTTGAAAGGAGGGGCGCGCCCGATCCAGGTGCTATGGTTTGCGATATACTGACTACCAGCTTTTGAGGCGATGTAGATGTCGCCATTAAACTCGTCGATGCGCTGAATATATCCGTCCATGGCCCTCTATCCTGGCCGATAGCTTGTTTGCTGAAGTTTTAGACTGAATTGGGAGCTCTAGGTCGGCACAATATCCACCCACTTGGCGTAGCTTGCGCGCTGCTGCAGGCGGGCGTACCAGGCGGCGAGATTTGGCAAGTCTGGCCGGGCGATCGGGAAGCGGAACCAGCGGGAGACCAGCGATCCCGGGCAGAGATCCGCCAAGGTGAACTGATCCCCGCCGACATAGGCGTGGCTTGCCAGATGCTGGTCCAGCATCGTCCAGTTCTTGGTCGCGGCTTCGAGCGCCGAGGCGATCAGATCCGGCTTGCGATCGGCTTCCGGCGTGCGGATCAGCTGCATCAGCAGGGTCGACATCGGCGGGCCGAGCGTGCCGAGCTGCCAGTCCATCCAACGCTCCCCGCGCGCCCGCACCAGCGGGTCGGCCGGCCACAGGCCGCCCTTGCCGTAGCGATCGCCAAGCAGGCGCACGATGGTGTTGCTTTCCCACACGATCTCGCCGTCGATCTCGACTGTCGGCACCAGGCCGTTCGGGTTTTTGGCCAGGTACTCTGCCGTCCGATTGCCGCCGAACGGGCCGCCGACGTCGTGGCGCACGTAAGCCACGCCCAACTCATCGGCGGCGCACAGCACCTTCATGACGTTGGAGGAATTGGCCCGGCCCCAGATGGTCATGGTCATGGTGTCTCTCCTCAGGCCCAATCGCGGGGCGGCAGCAGTTCGTCGGCCCAGGGGCCGGAGGGCATGGTGTCGACCAGCGCCTTGATGTGGGTGTTCCACCATTGGCGTTCCGCGCTCAAGTCATCATCGCCGAACTGTACCGACCGCCAGATCCGGTCGACTGCAGCGAACGACACCATATCTAAAGGAAAGCCAACGTCGGCCGAACTCACCCGGCTCGAATCGAAGCTGAGGTAGGCGATCTTCAGCGCCCGCTCCATGCTGGTGCCAGGCTGCAGGGCGCGGTCGAGGATCGGCTTGCCATAGGCTGTCGCGCCAATCGCCAAATAGGGCGTGCGCTCATCAACCTGGATCCAGTTGCCCTCGGGGTAGACCAGGAACAGGGTCGGCTCCGCATCATCGGCGAGCTGGCCGCCCATGATGGCGTGCAGGTTGAACTTCAGGCCGCCGTCGGTCAGCGCGGCCTTGTCTTCCGCCATCACGCGCCTCAGACAGCGACAAAACGCCCCAACCGCGTCGAGCATCGAGGGGAAAGGTTCGGCCGCCGCCGCCATCTCGCGTTCCAGATATGCCACCGCCTTGTCGCGGACCGAGCGCAAACCGGAGGTCATCACCATGAATTGGTGGTTGCCCTGGCCGTGCATCGACATCTTGCGGGCGGAGGTGACTTGGGCACCGGCGGTGATCCGCCCGTCGGCCAGGGCGATCAGCCCCTCCGCGACTTTGATGCCGATGCAGAAGGTCATGGCGGCTGGCCTCAAAAACCCCAGGAAACGCGGGGACCTTGCTCGGTTGCCGCCGCCGCCGTCAAGCATGCTCGGACGGCTTATGCTGCAGTGCACAAAAACCCCTTGACCGGGCGGGGCTGGGCCAGCATATAGTGCGTTGTGCGCCGCACCATAGTCGCCCAGACAGGGGACGACACGGATCCTCCCGGGGACGGATGCGGGGTGACACGAAACCCGAGGCCACTGCCTCTTATAGGAGTATGCCACATGACCACCGCGAAGAAGACCACCGCCGCCGCCGTCACCGATGTGAAGGCGCTCGAAGCCGCCGTCGCGTCGGGCAAGGAAACCGTTGAAGCCTTCGTGAAGGCCGGCGTTGACGCCCAGTCGAAGGCCGTCGAACAGACCATGACCCTGACCAAGGAACAAGTCGAGAAGGCGCAGACCGCGTTCTTCAAGACCTACGGCGAAATGCAGGTGTTCGGTAAGGACAACGTGGAAGCGATGTTCCGCGCGAGCTCGATCGCCGCCAAGGGCATGGAAGCGTTCAGCCGCGCCGTGTTCGCCTTCGCGCAAGCGCAGGTCGAAAGCCAGATGGGTGCCACCAAGGCGATCCTCGGCTGCACCTCGCTGCGCCAGGTCGTCGACGTCCAGACCAACCTCGCCAAGACCTCGTTTGACACCGTCGTCGCCGAAGGCTCGAAGTTCTCCGAGATGGCGACCAAGGTTGCCAACGAAGCGTTCGAGCCGATTCAGGCACGCGTGAACGTCGCCGTTGAAAAGTTCATGAAGCCGGCTGCGTAACGGCAAGCCTCCTTCAGGACGGATGCAAACGGCCGGGTGGGCGACCACCCGGCCGTTTTGCGTATCTGCTTCCCGCACGCGCCCCCTTTTCGCCGCACTGCAACGGAACATATGCTGGTGTATGCCGATTGGAGCGCCTGGAGCCCGTGACCCCGTGATCCGTTTCCCACACCGCGTGACCGCCGTGCCGGCGCCAGCCCGCGCGTCGGGCGAGGATGACGATTTCCGTGGTGGCCGCGGTGGCACCACCACCGGCGTGATCGTCAAGGCCAAGCCGAAGACGAAAAAGCCGGATATGTACAAAGTGCTGATGCTCAACGACGACTACACGCCGATGGAATTCGTTGTGCATGTGCTTGAGCGATTCTTCTCGAAGAACCGCGATGAGGCGACCAAGATCATGCTGCATGTGCACCAGCGCGGTGTCGGTGTCTGCGGCGTGTTCACCTACGAAGTGGCCGAGACCAAGGTGACGCAGGTGATGGACTTCGCCCGCCGACACCAGCATCCTCTGCAGTGCACCTTAGAGAAGGATTAGCCCGCCATGCTGTCGCGGACCCTGGAAAAGAGCCTGCATCGGGCCCTCGATCTCGCCAACCAGCGACGGCACGAGTACGCAACGCTGGAGCATCTGCTGCTGGCCCTGACCGAGGATCAGGACGCGATCGCGGTCTTGCGCGCCTGCGGTGTCGACCTCGACAAGCTGCGCCGGGATCTCGGCGGTTACCTTGAGGCGGAACTGCAGAATCTGATCTCAACCCGCGCCGAAGAAGCCAAGCCGACGGCCGGCTTCCAGCGGGTTGTCCAGCGCGCGGTGATCCACGTGCAATCCTCCGGCCGCGCGGAAGTGACCGGTGCCAATGTGCTGGTCGCCATGTTCTCCGAACGCGAGAGCCACGCCGTGTTCTTCCTGCAGGAGCAGGACATGAGCCGGTTCGATGCGGTCAACTACATCAGCCACGGCATCGCGAAGGTGCCGGGCAAGACCGAAGCCAAACGGCCAGCCGGCGCGGATGAGGAAACCACCACCCCCGGCGCCACCACGGAAAAGACGCCGAAGAAGGGCCACGAGGCGCTGGACGCCTACACGGTCAACCTCAACAAAAAGGCCGCAACCGGCAAGATCGACCCGCTGATCGGCCGCGAAGCCGAAGTGGAGCGCACGATCCAGATCTTGTGTCGGCGCACCAAGAACAACCCGCTTTATGTCGGTGATCCCGGCGTTGGCAAGACCGCGATCGCGGAAGGCCTGGCGCGCCGGATCATCCACGGCGAAGTGCCCGAAGTGCTGCAGCCGGCGGTGATCTATTCGCTCGACATGGGCGCCCTGCTCGCCGGCACGCGCTATCGCGGCGACTTTGAGGAACGCTTGAAGGCGGTGCTGCAAGAACTGGAACAGCAGCCGCACGCGGTGTTGTTCATCGACGAGATCCACACGGTGATTGGCGCAGGTGCCACATCGGGCGGGGCGATGGATGCCTCCAACCTGCTAAAGCCGGCCCTTGCCCAGGGCACCATCCGTTGCATCGGCTCGACCACCTACAAGGAATAC
>JAAFHH010000159.1 GCA_013297545.1 Alphaproteobacteria bacterium | reverse complement strand
GGTTAGTGGCGCTGAGAATTTTCTGGAGCCGTATCGGAGCGGTGGTATTAATTTCAACATCGTAATGCAAGGTGTGAAGCAATTGACGTCCGACAACCCGACGCAGCAAGAAAGACTAGCATCAATAGAAAGACACGCGCTCACTTGGCGCACAACGATTGCCGATAGGGCCATCGCCCTTATGCGCAACCCCCTATCCCAGGATGAGGCACGCAGGTTCGAAGCAAGCGGCGCGGGGAAGGCCTCTATGGATGCCATCCGCACCTTGGTCGCCGAAGCGATCAAGATGGAACAAGCGCTGATGGCGGTTCGCAATCAGCAGCAAAGTGACGCATTTGTAGATATCACAAGAATTGCTATTGGAAGTGGTATTGCCTCAATCGTGATTGCCATCGCGGCCTGCTTACTCTTGGCGCGCGGGATCGCCTCGCCGGTGCAGAGCATGACCGCCGCCATGACCAAGCTCGCCGAGGGTGACACCAGCACGGATATACCGGCCATTGGGCGCAAGGACGAGATTGGTCAAATGGCCGCCGCGTTGCAGGTGTTCAAACAAAAGGGCATCGAGACCCAGGAGCTGCAGGCGGCACAGGCCGCTGATCAGGTGGCCAAGGAGAAGCGGACCCAAGCGATCGAGCGGCTGGTAAAGACGTTCGACAGCTCGGCAACCCGCTCGATCAAACAGCTTGCGTCGTCTGCGACGGAACTGCGCGCCACAGCCCAGTCGATGGCCACGATCGCCGATCAGACCAGCCAGCAGTCAACCGCGGTCGCCTCAGCAGCGAACCAAGCCTCGGTCAACGTGCAGACCGTTGCGGCGGCTGGCGAGCAGCTGTCGGCCTCAATCGCCGAGATTGGCCGCCAGGTGCAGCAATCCTCCAAGATGGCGAACAGCGCTGCGGATGAAGCGATGCGCACCGACGCGCGGGTGAAGGGGCTGGAGGACGCAGCACAGAAGATCGGCGACGTCGTGAACCTGATCAGCAATATCGCGGCGCAAACCAATTTGCTCGCGCTCAACGCCACCATCGAAGCGGCGCGTGCGGGCGAGGCCGGCAAGGGCTTCGCCGTTGTCGCCTCGGAGGTGAAGAATTTGGCGACGCAGACGGCCAAGGCGACCGGCGAGATCGCACAACAAGTCGCGAGCATGCAGCAGGCGGCGCGAGACTCTGTTGACGCTATCAAGTCAATCACAAAGGTGATCACAAACATCAACGAGGTGTCCACAGTCATTGCCGCGGCTGTCGAGGAGCAGAGCGCCTCAACGCAGGAAATCGCTCGTAATGTCCAGCAGGCGGCGCAGGGTACGTCCATGGTAACTGAAAGCATCACCGGCGTGACCTCCGCGGCCGGAGAAGCGGGTGCCGCCTCGAGCCGGGTGCTCAGCGCCACGGACTCGCTGGCCCAGCAGTCGGAGACGTTGCGTGGGGAGATCGACCAGTTCCTCGCTGACATCCGCGTGGCCTGATGCACTTGGGCTTCGAGCCCTCTGCATGACCCTCACCTGCTAAGGGTGTCGGATGTCCAGTTGGCGACGCGTGCTCGATCACCCGCGACAGCGGCGGCTAAGCCACCGCCTTGGCGACCAATTCCGGGTGTTGGCTGATGACCCGGACATAGGCGATCGCGAAATCTGGCGCCGTCACCCGGGCTTGTTCCCAGTCGCGCAGCGTGCCGACGGGCACGTGAAAGCGGGCTGCGAACGCACTCTGCGATAATCCAAGATCGGTGCGGGTCTTGCGGATCAACCGCGCGCGCAGACCGCGCTTCAGTCCCTCGGCCGTCACGTCGAAATCATGCTCGTCTGACGGATCAGCCGGCAGAGTGATAGGATCTCGCTTCATTCGTGTTGCTCCTTCGCACTGAGATGAACCTCGGCAGATCATCCCGCAAGACGAAAACACCGGTGAACATCTGCCCGTCGACTTGTCCTACTACTTTGAAACGATCCTCACCGTCCTCCCGCCGGATCGAGGGGAGGATAAGGTGGTTGCTGTCTTCGAAGATCTTGTCGCCAAACGCCAATGAGAGGTTGTGCTTCTGTTGGTTTACGGCGTCCTTCGTGGGGTCAAACCGGTTCGTCACAGTAGAGAAAATACGGAAATTCCGTATCCTGGTAAAGCCCAAACGTCGCGTTGATGCCGTCCACCTGATCCGGTCACGGCGACGCCGCACCCAGCGAGCGGATGATGTGATCCCGCAGCAGCACACCGGGACGGGACAGCTGTGAGGCTTCCAGTAGGGCGATTTCGGCGGCACTCAGGACTGGCAGGTCCGCGGCTTCTGACAGAATGCTGAAGTCCGCCGGCACCATCTCGCGCGGCAGAACTGTCACACCGAGCCCTGCCCGCACAGCGGCTTGGGAGCCTGCGAGCGACGGCGAGGTGTAGGCGATGCGATGCGCCCGGCCTGCGCGGCTCAAGGCCTCGGTCGCGCGTTTGCGGTAGACGCAGGGTGCCGGCGAGACGACCAGCGGCAGCACCGCGCGTGCCGCTACGGCCGGATTGGCGGCGGCCCACACCAGTTCCTCCCGCCAAACGCCTTTGCCGGCCGCGAACAGGCCTTGTGGTTCGCGCTTGATCAGCACCAGGTCGAACGCACCGATGCGGAACTGGTCGATCAGATGGAGCGTTAGATCGCAGGTCACTTCCAGCGTGACATCGGGAAAGTCTTCGGCGAAGCGCGCCAAAACCTGCGGCAGATGGATGGTGGCAAAATCCTCCGGCGTGCCCAGCCTGACCAACCCTTGCATGTTCTGCCCACGCACATCCGCAAGGGCGGCGTCATGCAGATCCAGCATTTTGCGGGCGTGCGGCAGCAACCGGCGGCCGTCATCGGTCAGCACCACCTTGCGCGGATTGCGCTCGAACAGGGACTGTCCCACCACCGCTTCCAGGCGTTTGAGCTGCAAGGACATGGTGGATTGCGTGCGCATCAGCCGTTCCGCCGCCGCGGTGAAGGAGCCGGTGTCGGCAATGGTGACGAAACTGCGCAGAAGATCGATTTCGAGGGACATCGCGCCGCCATAGATTTGTTTTGTAAATGATAAAGCTGTCGAAATCCAATTTCCACATCATTGATCCAGTGCCTAGAACCACCCGGCCAACCGTGCTGCGAGGGTGCCATCATGCCTGGGTTTGAGTTTTTGCTGACCAATCTGCTCTCCCCCATCGTCCTCGCCTTTGCTCTGGGGGCGGTCGCGGGCTTTTTGAAGAGCGAGCTTGAACTGCCGGAGTCCGTCATCAAGCTGCTGTCGATCTACCTGCTGTTCTCGATCGGCCTGGTCGGCGGCAAGGAGCTTGCCAAGGTCGAATTCGCGGCGATCGCGCCGTTGATCGCGGTAACCGTGGTGCTGACCATCGCACTGCCGGTTATCTGCTTTGCGGTTCTGCGCCAGTTTGGTCGCTTTGATCCGGCCAACGCTGCGGCCGTCGCGGCACACTACGGCTCGGTCTCCTCCGCGACCTTTTTCACGGCTGTGACCTTCGCCAAGGCGATGGGGACCCCGTCGGAGGGTTTCATGACGGCGGTCGTGGCACTGATGGAGTTTGCGGTGATCATATCGCTGTTGATCGCGCGCTGGTCGATGCAGCGGCAGACCGGCGGCGTGAAGATCACTGCGTTGCTGGTCAGCACTGTCCGCGGCCGGGGTATTTTGCTGCTCTCCGGCGGCATGTTGATCGGAGCAATCGCGGCCGACAGCCAATGGGGCCAGATCAAACCCTTCTACGAAGACATGTTCCGGGGCTTCCTGATGCTGTTCTTGCTGGAGATGGGCATCACGGCGGCGCGCCAGATCCGGGGGTTCGCTAGCGTTGGCCTGTTCATGACCGGTTTTGCGATCGTCGCACCAATCGTGTTCGGCCTGATCGGCGTCACGCTTGGTCATGCGATCGGCCTTGGGATGGGCGGCGCCTTCGTGCTCGGTGCGATCTGTGCCAGTGCCAGTTTTATCGACGCGCCCGCCGCCTGCCGGGCAGCCTTGCCGGAGGCCAATCCCGGGATCTACCTGACAGCTTCGCTTGGCATCACGTTGCCCTTCAATCTGCTGATCGGCGTGCCGCTCTACTACAACTACGCGCTCTGGCTTTATGGGTGATGGCAGCGGTCAGGATAGGAATCTGCCAGCGTGGGTGAAACCGAGCATCGTCGGCCGGTTCGGTCCGCGGCCTCTGGTTATCCACAGGCGTGCTGGTTATAGAGTTAGAGTCATAAGAGTTAAGAGAGTTAGAGAGTTAAGGCCTGAAAAACGTCGAATCCGATATCGGAATCAAACGCTTGCGGGGCGTCATTGTTCCTGATCGGCCAACACTCTGTTCCCGATCGGCCAAGCTCGGGTTCCCGATCGGCCAAGGGGGTGTTCCTGATCGGCCAATGCTTTGTTCCTGATCGGCCAACGGCATCTGGTTTGCGGGGGGGTTATCCACAGAACTGAGTCATTCCCTGGGTTTGTTGGCGATTCCTCAAGCGGCGTGCGGACTCGCGAGGGGTTCGTGTTGGCCGATCAGGAACAGACCCTTGGGCTGCCACTGTTGGCCGATCAGGAACGCTCGAGCTGACGGGTCTGCCAGCGGCGCACGAATCCGTAGAACGCGGCCTGATAGTCGTTCGGCCGACGGGCCGGATCGCCCGCGAGCCAGGTGTCGAATTCGTGCTTGAGGGCATGGACATCCCAGCCCGGGAAGTCGCAGCGCACGCGTTCCAGGGTGCGATCGCTCAAATGGTCGAACAGCGGCAGCGGCTCGGCCTTCGGCGCGGCGCGCGGGCGTGTCGGACGCGCTGGCTTCTCGGCCGGCTTCTCCGTGGGGGCGGTGTCGGCAGTCACTTCGGCCTTGCGTTCCGTGCGCACGGTCATGCGGATCAAGGGCTCGCCGCCCCTGCCCTCCTCCCAGGCGAGTGCGAAGCCCGGCAAGTCATCGGCGCGCACGATGCGCAGCATTTCGAACTTAAAGCGCCGGTAGGGGCCCTCTGCGCCAGACTTGTCGAACAGCACCGGCAGCGAGATCGCAAAGCCCTCCTCCCCTGCCCCGCCGGCGTGTTTGCGTGCGACCCGCCAGAGCCAGCGTTCGCGCCCGCCGGTGATCGAGAAGTAGGCGGGATCAATCGCGAGCACCCCGCCCTTCTGCAGCACGCCCTGCACAAACCATTGGGACAGCACGATCGACATGCCCCGGCTCTCGCCGGTTGCTTCGTCGACCAGATCGGTCCATTCGGACACCCAGTTGAACTCCGCGAAGCGCTTGCCGCGGGGGGCGCGGATGTTGGTGCGGATCAGCGTGCTTTTGAGGCGCGTGAGCGCCTCGCGCAGGCGTTGGTAGTGATCGCCACCGATCGGCCGGTGGATCGCTTTCAGCACATCGTAGGGCTGGAAGAACAACTCGTTCGGGATGTCGTTGCGCCCGCGATTCTTCATGTCGATCAGCGCGGACGCGGCCCAGATCAAGATGTCCGCATCCCAAATCGTCGCCATACCGTAGTTCTGGTGCGGTTCCACCTTCACCATCACGCCGTCGCTCTCATACTCGATCGGCTTCATGCGCCGCGACTTCGACAGCGAGAAAAACGGGCGTTCCATGGTCTCGCGCTGATCGCGCAGCTGGAAGTCCGTGATGTTCATGATGAACAAGTCGAACTGGCTGTCGATGCCGCGGCGGATGCTCATAGCGTGTCTCCGCGGGTCGAGGGCGCGATCTCGGGCTTGTTGTAGGCGGCGAACAGACGGTTGAGCGCCTCGGCCACCAAGTCTTCCATGGTGCGGCTCTGTTCGGCCGCCATCAGTTTCAACTGATAGCGCACCTGGGGTGGAAAGTGCGCGGTGATCGCCTTGGTGTTTTGGCGCGAGGGTGCCACGCGCGGCGGTACCTCCGGCAGACCCGGCAGTTGGGGGGTGGCAGGCGCTGGCGGTGGCACCGGCACAGGGCCGACGGCACGGACGGCACCGGCAGCTTCGCGCATCGCTTCGGCGATGCTGGGGCGCTTAGCGCTCACGCGGCCTGCACCTCGCGTTCGGTCGGCATGCCGACAAGCTGCATCATATACTTGTAGACTTGGCGGATTTCGAACCCGGCCTTGCCACCGCGACCCTCCAGTTCGGTCACGCCCTGCCCTTGCGCGTAGGCATCTTGGAACGGCACTCGGTCGCCGATGGTGTCTGGGCAGACCGGGATGCCGCGGGCTTGCAGCCAGCTGCGGGTTTCTTCGTGGCGCGACCCGGTCGCCTTCACCCGGGTCAGCACGGCGGCGAACTGGGCGGTGCCGGCCAGTGCGATCAAATCAGTGGTCGCGCGCACGGTCTTCAAGTCGATCACCGAGGGTTGCAGCGGGATCAGCACCAGATCGGCCGCGCGCGCAGCCGCCAATGCCGCTTGTTCAGTGCGCCCGGCGGTGTCGATCAACACCAGATCAACCCCAGAATCGCGTGCGCGCTGCAGCACGGTATCGATGCGGGCGGGCTGGGCATCGACCACCACGGGCTGCTCGCCGCCGCGCAGATCGTTCCATTCGCAGGCACTGACCTGGGGGTCGAGATCGATCAACACCGTCGCCAGGCCGCGGCGGGTGGCCTCCACCGCCAGCGAGATCGCGAGCGTGGTTTTGCCGGTGCCGCCTTTCTGACACACGAAGGCGATGGTCTTCATGACGGGTTTCCTACTGGCTGACATGGTGGACTGTTGATCTGCAGGCGTGTCGGTAAGCTTGCAGGCCTTCATGGAGGAATGCCTAGACGTCAACCTACCGGCATGTCCGCATGCCGGCAAGTCCGATTGTCAGCCTGCTGCTATGTCAGCGTTTTGGCTAGGCAGCATCACCACATGTCTGATGCTCAGCATGTCAGCTGCGTATAAAGAAGACGTGTCTACATGCAGACATGGCACGCCT
>JAAFHH010000158.1 GCA_013297545.1 Alphaproteobacteria bacterium | reverse complement strand
GGGGAGGGGCTTGTGGATTGGCGGAGTCTACCCGCGGGGACCATAGTCGCGAGCGACGGTGCGGCCTATCTGGTCCGCCCGAACGGCCTGCAGCGCTGGTCGATGGCGGGGTATGCACCACCTCTTGAGCCGGGCGGGCTGGTGACGGTGCTGACCCCACCGTCGCTGGTCGAGGCGTTGGCACGGGGCTACCAACCGCTGCTGCATGGGAGTGCGCTGTGAGCGACCTTGGGGACTACTACGACCGGCTGCAGCGCCTGCTGAAACTAACCCGGCGCGTCGGGGCCGGCGGTGGGGTCGATCACTTGACAGTCCACCGGTTCTTGAGCCCACCCGACAGCCTTGAACCCGCCCGCCCGGATCTGCTGCACGATATCTTGGCCGAGCTGTTGGCCCTGCCCGCCGGTGCCCGGGTGCTCGATGCCGGCTGCGGGCTTGGCGGCACCTTGCGGGATATCGCGCTGCGCAGCGACTGCACCGGCGAAGGACGCACGATCAGTGCCTCCCAAGCCGCAACCGCGCGCGCAGCGCTGGCAGCGGTTGGCCTCGACCACCGCATCCGCATCGTGGAGGCGAGCTACGACGCGGCTTACGACCAGCCGTTTGATGCGATCTGGATGATCGAAAGCCTGGCGCATAGTCCCGACCCGCGCGCGACCCTCCGCCACCTCGCCCAGCAGCTGATGCCTGGCGGGCGGCTGGTGATTGTCGATGACCACCCGGTTGGACCGGACGACGGCGACCTCGCCTGGTTCCGCCGCGGCTGGCAGGTGCCGGAGCCGCTGTCGCCCGACGCATTGGCTGAAACTCTGCGAGGCGCCGGCCTCACCCTGACGGCGGAGCGCGACTTGTCCCAGTGGCAGCGCCTGAAGCCGCTCTGGCGGGCGAGTGTGTGGCTGACCCTCTGTCACCTCGCCCGGCCGCTCACCCCCGCGCATTGGAAGCCCGTGCTCGACGGCTACGCCGGCGGCCTCGCGCTAGAACGCCGCTACCGGCGCGGGCGGATGCGGTACTTGGCGACGGTGGCGACCAAACCCTACCCGTAAGCCTTGATGAAGCCAGCGAAGTCGCCGGTGCACAGATCCGGCAAGCGACGGCGCACCGTGTGTTCAGCCCAATCCCACCACTTGATCTGCAGCATCGCCGCCACCTGATCCGGTGGGCAGCGCATGGCGATCACTTGGGCTGGATTGCCGGCGACGATCGCAAACGGCGGCACGTCCGTGCTGACCACGCTGCCCTGCATCAAGATCGCCCCGTCACCAATGGTGACGCCGGAGGTGATCACGCAGTGTGCTGCGATCCAGACGTCGCTGCCGACATGGATCGGCCCCTTGGTGTAGGGGTGGCCAGGAATGCGGGCGGCTTCGGGATAGATGCTCGGGATGCCGCTGAACGGATAGGTGGTGATCCAGTCCGGCCGATGATCCATCTTCAAGTAGAAGGAGATGTCATGCGCCATCGAGCAGTAGCGGCCGATGGTCAAGGTCGCGTCCGCATCGGGATAGTAGATCGCGGGGATGCCGTAGGTGAACTCACCGATCTCGACGAACGGCTGCTGGATTTGGTCGCGGGTGTACATGCTCATGGCAGAACCTCAAACCAGATGCGGGTTTTGTCGTAACGCGCGGCAAGCCGGACCAGGCCGCCCTGCCCGACCGGCAGCGGGACCGGCAAGAAGTCGATCGCTTGTTTCCAGTGGTTGGTCCGCGCTGTACTGCCAGACTGGTAGACCACACCCTCTGCCATCGCGAGGTCGAACCAGAACGCCACGCCGTGGCAGGTGCCGGTCGTGGTGACCGGCAGTTCGAAGACCTCGACGGCGTCATCGGGCATATCGCGGGTGAAATCGAACTGGAGCACGGTTGCGACTGGCGACAGCATGCGGTGGGCATCCGCCCCCAGATCAATCTGCCCATAGCCGGGCGAACGGAACTGGTCGAAGTGGCTCATGTCGAAGCCGTCGATTGTGGTCACTGGGCTGATCCGCGCGAGCTCCGGCGCTTCGATCAACTGGGCGTACACCGTGGCCGCCGCCGGAATGATCCGGGCATCCGGCGTGCACAGCGCCTGGCGGGCATGACGGATCACCTGCAGCATAGCCGGCGCCAGCATGCCGATGTTGATCAGTTCGGAGACGAACACAGTTGCCCGCTCCGGCAGATCTTCGCCGACCACCAGGGCGGTCGATTTCTTTGGGATCACGGTGATGCGCTCGGCAAAGCCATTGCGACGCACGGTCTCGACCGCCGCCTTAGCCAGCGGTTTCGACACTTCACACGTGTAGACGTGGGCGGCACCCGCACGCGCCGCCATCATCGCGACTATGCCGGACCCGGTGCCGATTTCGAGCACAATGTCGTCTGCCCGAACCGTGCGTTCCAACGCCGCGCGATAGGCGTCGTTGCGCTCATAGTCGTTGATCATCGGGATGTGCCAGCCCGCAATCTGGCCCGACAGCAACACGTGCTTCAAGAACCGGGCGTCGCGGTTGCCCGCATCGCGCACCAACACCTGCTCCAGCGTCTCAAGCGCACCGTCGACATCCAGCAAGGCTTGCTGCGCCATGGCGAGGCCAACCGCTGCCTCAACACTGTCAGGGGCTTGGGCGAGCACCGCGCGAAAACACGCCGCTGCTTCGTCTGACTGATCGCGTTCGATCAGAATTTCACCGAGATAGTAGCGGGCGATCAGCTGGTCCGGCTGCAGCGCTAGTGTGTCCCGGTAGAGCTGTTCGGCCTGCGGCAAGTCGCCTGCCGCATGCTCGACTTGCCCGAGCTCCGCCAGAGCGGCCGGATCGTCCGGCCGGATCGACAGGGCCGCGAGCAGCGAGTGCCGCGCCGCCTCGATCGTGCCAAACCGGCGCTGGGCCGAGCCCAGATTGATAAACGACAACGGATCGCGCGAGCCGAGCGCGATCGCCGCCTCGAACGCTTCGATCGCCTCGCGTCCCGCACCGCTGGTCAGTGCCGCCACGCCTAAGCTGTTGCGATATGACGGGATGTGCGGCGCGCCAGCGACGGCGCGCCGAAACCGCTCAAGGGCCGCCGTCACCGCGCCATCGCCATAGTCGAGCTGACCTTGCAGATGGTGGGCGTTTGGATCATCGGGTGTCTCAGCCAAGATATCGGCGAGCACGCGTTCCGCCCCCGGTCGATCGCCCGCGCGGAACCGGTCGGTGACTTCTTGCAGGCGTGGGTTCATCGTGCGGCGGCTCGCTGGTTACTGGCGCCAAGACCGTACCTGCAAGCGGGACCTGCGTCGACGGTGGCGATCCCAGATGCAGCGGCACGGAACTCCGGTTAGACTGCACCCCGTGTCCGCCGACATCTTCCTCGAAGCGCTGATTCAGGCCGGCTACGCCGCGCATCAAGCTGGCGACCGGGTAACCGCCGCGCGAAACTATGCCGACGTGCTGGCCCGTGCCGGCGATCATCCAAACGCCCTCAACCTGATGGCCACACTGCTGATCGAAGATCAACGCTTCGCCGCCGCACGTCCCTATGTGGACCGGGCCTTGCGTGCCGATTGCCAGCATCCGTTCGCGCTGATGAACCGCTGCATCATCGCCCGGGCGCTGGGCGATGACGCTGGTGCGCGGGTCGACGCCGAAGCCGCACTTGCCTTGCTGCCCGGGGATGTGCGCGCACTGCACAATCTAGCGAACCTCCACCTTGACCGCGGCGAAGCTGCAAGAGCGATCTCGCTCTTGGACCAAGTCCTCGAGAGCGATCCGGCCCATGCGGAGGCACGGCTTACCCGGGCGATGGCGGCGCTCGCGCTCGGCCAATGGCAGCAGGGCTGGCAGGACCTCGAAGCGCGCTGGAACACCCACACCTTCCGGACCTATCCGCCAGGCCTGCGCAACCCGAGCTGGGACGGCGCGCCGATCACCACACCCCTTGTGCTGATCGCCGAGCAGGGCCTGGGCGACGTTCTGCAGTTCATCCGCTATGCCAGGGATCTGAAGCACCTGGCGCCCCACCGCATCCTGGCCGCGAACCCGGTCCTGCACCGGTTGCTCGCCCGGGTCGACGGCATCGACGCGGTGCAGAGTTTCGAAGACGCCCTGCCGGCCGGCAGCATCACCGTTGGTCTGATGTCGCTGCCACGCCTGTTTGAGCCGGTGCCACAACCCCGCGCGCCGTACTTGACGGCGGATGCGTCCACGATTGCGGATTGGCGCGCGCGACTGCCGATGACCAGTCGGCCGCGTGTCGGGCTGTGCTGGCATGGCATGGCACGGCCAGGCTATCCGCTCGCTCTGCAGATGGACCGACGGCGCAGCCTCGCCTGGAACGATGCGCAGCCGCTGCTCGGCCTGGATCAATTCGCCTGGGTATCGCTACAGACCGATCCGCCAGACGACATGATCGATGCATTGCTGCCGTCAGTCGCAGCCGATCTGGTCGACTTGGCCGAGACGGCGGCATTGGTGTCTATGCTCGACCTCGTCATCACCGTCGATACGGCGATCGCCCACCTTGCTGGCGGCCTTGGTCGTCCGACTGTCCTGCTCAATCGCTGGGCCGGCTGCTGGCGCTGGGGACTTGATCCCGAACAGACCACAACGCCCTGGTACCCGGCGATGCGCGTCGTCACCCAACGGGCGGGTGAACGCTGGGATCAGGTGGTCGCCCGGGTGATCCGCGGCTTGGACAGCTGGCAGCCGGGCCAACCGCTGCCGGAGTGCCAGCGATGATCCGCTGGGGGATGATCCTCGCTTCGGTGTGGATCAGCTGTGCGTCGGCGCAAGACACCAGCACGGGCCTTGCCCGCGCGGTGGAAAGCGATCGGCTCGAGGTCAATGGCCTGCGCGTGCGCCTCCACGGCGTGATCGGCCCGAGCCTCGCTGAACCGGGCGGCGCTGAGGCACAAGAGCTGCTGCAGGCGCTGATCGGCAGCCACGTCATCGTCTACCATCTGCTAGCACGCCAACGCAATGGCCTGCGCGTTGCCGGGTGTGAGCTGCGCGGCCAAGATGTTGGCGCCCTCGCGGTGGCCGCGGGTGCGGTGCGCGACTGCCCGGCGGAATCGCGCGGGCGCTATCGCACCCAAGAACAGAACGCGCCGTGGGACAGCCCTGCGCGCCGCATGACCTTGCCGGCAGAGTGCCGGAGCAGTCGATAACCGAAACGGACCAATAAACGAAACGGGCGGCACTGAAGTGCCGCCCGCGCCGATACTCGTGTGCCTGTAGTCTTAGCCAAACAGCCGCAGGATGCTCTGTTCTGACTGGGTCGAGATCGAAAGCGACACCACACCAAGCTGCTGACGGGTCTGCAGGGATGTGAGGTTCGCACCTTCTTCGTTGAGATCGGCCAAGGTCAAGCGGTCCGAACCACCGCGCAACGCGTTGACATAGTTCTTCGAGAAGTCGAGGCGGATGTTCAGCACCGCGGTGTTGGAGCCGAGTGTTGCTTGGTCTGAACGGAGCTTCACCAGCGCGTTGGACACTGTCAGCTGGCGCGCGTTGATCAGAGCGGTGTTGACGCCTGCGATTGTCACACCCGCAACCGATGGGATCTGCGCGATCGATGCAGCCGAGGCGCTCGACGCGATCGACCCGCTGGTGCCGATCGACGGGGCCGAGGTCACGGCAGCCAGCGATGCGCGGCTGGCGATCGACTCGACCGAAGCGACCGACGCACGCGATGCCTGCGACGGCACAGTGTCCGGATTGCTGGTGGTGCCCGGCTCACTGTTGGCGCTGGCGAAGCTAGCGATGGACGCCCTCGAATTGGCAACACCTTCGGCCTGACGCGCGGCCACTGCCGCAACCGATGCCAGCGAGGCAACCGATTCCAACGATGCAACCGAAGCCCGCGAGGCGCGCGAGGCGATCTGCTCGATCGACGTGGTAAACACGAAGAACAAGTTGGTTGCGACCGTGGCGAGGCCCAAGCCTGCACTGTCATTGCGTAGCGCAGAGATCGCGTAGGACGAACCCGTCGGGTCGTTGGCGAACTGCACCGTGACGTTTTGCGAGGCGTTGTTGATCAGGTTGCGGCCCTGATAGCTCGCGTCATTCGCCAATTGGTCGATCTGGCTGAGGATGCTGTTGTACTGCACCGTGACAGTGGACGATGCTTCGATCGTCGTTGCTGTCTGCAGGCTGACCAACAGGCCCTTCAGATTTTCAACCAGCTTGGTGATCGCACTCAAACCAGCAAGCGCGCTGGTCAGCGACTGCACGGCCTGCTCAATGTCAGACTGCGCGATCGAGAAGTTGTCAGCACGGCTGTTCAATGCGGCAGAGGCAAAGAACGCCGGTGCATTGTCGACGGGTGAAGAGACTTTAAGACCCGTGTTCAAGCGGCCCGAGGTGCGGTCCAACAGGGTCTTGGTGCTTTGCAAAGCCAAAAGATTTTGGCGCGACGAGAACGACAGTTTGATATCGGACATGGCTGGCTACTCCATTCTGGGGACATCGCCCTGGTTCTGAGGACGAGCAGACTGCTATAGGCGTGCGGGGACGAACCCTGCTCGACCGAGATCGAGCAGGGTTCACCGTTTCCGCTTAGAAGAGACGCAGGATGCTCTGTTCCGACTGGGTCGAAATCGACAGAGAGACCACACCGAGCTGCTGACGGGTCTGCAGCGAGGTAAGGTTGGCACCTTCTTCGTTGAGATCCGCCAAGGTCAAGCGATCGGAGCCGCCACGCAACGCGCTCACATAGCTCTTCGAGAAGTCGAGCCGGATGTTCAGCACGGCGGTGTTGGAGCCGAGTGTTGCTTGGTCCGAACGGAGCTTCACGAGCGCGTTGGACACAGTCAGCTGACGTGCCGTGATCAGCGCGGTGTTAACACCAGCGATCGTCACACCCGCAACCGACGGGATCTGCGCGATCGATGCAGCCGAGGCGCTCGACGCGATCGACCCGCTGGTGCCGATCGACGGGGCCGAGGTCACGGCAGCCAGCGATGCGCGGCTGGCGATCGACTCGACCGAAGCGACCGAC
>JAAFHH010000157.1 GCA_013297545.1 Alphaproteobacteria bacterium | reverse complement strand
CCGGGCGAGATGTGCACCAGCGCAAAGCACACCAGGCTGACACCCAGCATGATCGGCACGGTGTAGAGGAAGCGGCGGCCGATGTAGGCGAGCATCGGTCAGCTCGCGATGGTGATGGGCGAGAAGTCTTGGAACCAGTTCTGCGCCTGCACAAAACCCTGCACCCGCCGGTGCATGGCGCGCGCGCCAACATCGTGGGTGACCATCAGGAACAGCGCCTCATCGACGTATTTCTCGTGGATGCGCTGCATCGCGCGGTCCAAGGCTGCTGGGTCAAACGCCGTGCGCAGCGTTTGGAACAGCGCATCCATCGCCGGATCGCTGTAGAGCCCCCAGTTGGTGCCGGCCGGCGGCTGCAGCTCGGTTGCGAGGTGGCGGATGAACGCCGTGAACGGGTCTTGGATGAAGTAGGAATAATTCATCGCCGACGCACCACGCGACGAGGCATGAGCGGCCCCCGCGCGCCAGATGTTGATCAGCGTGTTCCATTCCACCACCTCGAAGTCGATCGCAAAGCCGACATCAGCGAGGTTCTGCTGGATCAGCTCGTTCATCGGCAGTGGCTGCATTTGGCCGGACCCAGAGGGCGCGATCAGCACCTTGGTGCGCAACGGGCGCTGTGGCGTGAAGCCCGCCTCCACCATCAGACGCTTAGCCTCCGCCACATCGGTGCGGACTTTGAAGCTGGGGGAGCCGAACCAGGCGTGGCCGGGGGTCAAGAAGCCCTCAGCCGGGATCATCATGTCGGCCAACAGCTGCTTCATGCCCTGGCGGTCAACCGCAAGGTTGGCGGCCCGCCGCACCCGGATATCGTTCCAGGGCGAGCCCGGGTTGCGGGCGAAATGCCAGGTCCAGTTGTGCGGATAGGCGTTGGAGGTGATTTGGAAGCCGCCTTGGCGCAAGGTGGCAATGGCGTCGGACGCTGGCGCTTCGATCCAATCGACCTGCCCGCCGCGCAAGGCAGCAACCCGAGCGCTCGCCTCCGGGATCGGCAACAGCACCATGCGGCTGGTCTTTGGCACGCGCGCCTTGTCCCAATAGCCGGCAAACGGCACGAGTTCCGCGCGCTCGCGCGGCACAAAGCGATCCAGCCGCCAGGGACCGGTACCGGAGGGGCGCTGCGCCACCTGATCCCAGTTCCGCCCCATCGCCTCCCACTGGGCGGGTGAGGAGAACATAATCCAGGCGACCTGGTAGGGCAGCGTCGCATCGGGCACCCGGGTGGTGATCTCCAGCACGCCGGGCGAAATCGCCCGGTAGCCGGCGATCGACGGGATGCGCGAGCGCCCTTGCGCCGATTGCCGGCGGTCAAACTGCGGGCTGTCTTCCTTAAGCAGTTTGTCGAAGTTCCACACGGCGGCTTCGGCTGTGAAGATGCTGCCATCGTGGAACTGCACGCCCTCGCGAATGGTGAAAATCCAACGCGTGGTGTTGGCCGGATCAACCTCCCACTTGGTCGCGAGGCCTGGGGTGAGGCCGGAGGAGCGGTCCGCCCGGCTGAGGTCCCAATTGATCAGCGAATCATAGAGCGTATAGCCCATGAAGCGCTGACCCTCGCCGCCCTGATCGGTCTGGCCGGTGGTAAGCGGAATGTCGGACGCGGTCATCGCAATGCGCAGGGTGCCGGCACTTTGCGCGAAAGCAGGTGTGGTGCCGACAGCGGCGGAGGCGGCAAGGAAGGCGCGGCGATCGAGCATGGTCATGGCAGGTTCCTTGCAGTGATGGCGCTCAGGCGGCTAGGACCGCGGCAGCGGAATGGGGACAGGCGATGCGGCTTTTGCTGATCAATCCAAACACCAGCACGGACATCACCGATCTGGTGCTGCGCGCCGCGATGGCGGTGAAGCGTCGAGACACGGACCTCGTGACGGCGACCGGCCGGTTCGGTGGCCGCTACATCGCAACCCGCGCGACCTATGCGATTGCCGGCCACGCCGCGCTCGATGCGTGGGCGCAGCATCACGGGGACGCCGATGGCATCGTGCTCGCTTGCTTTGGTGATCCGGGCCTCGACGCCCTGAAAGAACTCTCCGCTGTCCCGGTGGTCGGCATGGTCGAGGCGACCGTGGCGGCAACCGGAAGCCTGCGCTTCTCGATCGTGACCGGCGGCGTGCTGTGGCAACCGATGCTGCGGGAGCTGGTCACCCTGCACGGTGCCGCGGACCGCCTCGCCTCGATCCGCACGGTCGCCCCCAGCGGGGCCGACATCGCACGCGATCCGGAGGGGTCGCTGCAGCTCTTGGCGGACGCTTGCCGGGCATGTGCGGACCAGGATGGCGCGGAGACCGTGATCCTCGGTGGTGCTGGCCTGGCCGGCTTGACACCGCGCCTGCAGCCGCTGGTACCTGTGCCGCTGATCGATGGTGTCGCCACCGTGATCGCGGCGGCGGAGGCTGCGGTTGCTGCTGGTCATCCGGCTCCTCCTTCTTCCGCACCGCGGATTGCTAGTGTCGGCCTTGCCCCTGCCCTGGCAGCGGCAATCGGAAACGGATGAGGCGCACCCCGGTTGGGAATGCGCCTCACCAGGTGCTAGTTGCGGATGTCCATCGTTGCGATGTCGATGAACCAGGAGCGTGGCTGCACAACCCCAGTCACCCGCGGGCTCATCACGCGTGGGCCGACATCGTGGGCGACCCACAGAAACGGGGCTTCTTCCACGATCCGCTTGTGGAGGCCGGCAAGTGCTGCATCACGCGCGGTACCGTCGAAGCTGGTGCGCGCACGCTGCACCAGGGTTTCCATCTCGTCTGAGTTGAAGAAGCCCCAGTTGTTGGAATTCGGCGGGTTGGTGCCGCGGGTGACGAAGCGCACCATGGCGAAGAACGGGTCCATCGCCGCGTAAGTGACGTTGGTTGCGTGCGCACCGCGCGCGTTGGCGTGGGAGGCACCTTCGCGCCAGTTGGTGAACAGCGCGTTCCACTCGATCACTTCAAGCTGCACATCAAAGAAGCATTCTCTGAGCGCCTGCTGCAGCCATTCGTTCATCGCCACCGGCTGCATCTGGCCGGAGCCGGAGGCGGAGGTAAGGATTTTCACCGTCAAGCGGCGGTTGGCGGCAAAGCCCGCTTCCCCCATCAACCGGCGCGCGGCGGCGAGGTCGTACTTGATGTCGAAGTCAGGATTGCCCCACCAGGGATGGCCCGGCGGCACCGTGCCCTTGGGCACGCCCATCAGCCCGCCCAGCAATTCGCGCAGCTCATCGCGGTTGATGCAGAGGTTCGCCGCGTGGCGCACCCGCCGATCGAGAAACGGCGAGCCCGGCAGGAACGAAAACTGCCACGGCCACACGTGCGGCTGCGGGTTCTGATAGAGCACAAAGCCGCGCTGGCGCATGACGCCAAGCGCATCGGGCGCTGGCGATTCAATCCAATCGACCTGATTGCCGAGCAGTGCTGCGGTACGAGCATTCGCCTCCGGCAGCGGCAGCAGCACGACGCGGTCGACCTTCGGCATCCGGGCCGGGTCCCAGTACTGCGGGTTCTTCACCATCTCGAAGCGTTCGCGCGGCACCAGGCGCACGCCGCGGAACGGGCCAGTGCCCGACGGGTTGCCGGCAAACGCGACCCACGCGCGTGCTGAGCGCTGACGCGGATCGGTGACATCGGCCGGCACGGCCGCCAGCATCGCTTGCCAATGGGTGGGCGAGGCCATGAAGAGGTTGGTGAGGTTGATCGGCAAGAACGCGTCGGGTTCCGACGTCGTGAGCTCAACGGTCAGGTCATCGATTGCGCGCGCGGACCGCAGCGTCGGCATGCGCGAGGCGGTGACACCAACCTGGCTCGCATCGAACTGCGGCGCCTGCTGGTCCAACACCTTTTGAACATTCCACACCACAGCGGCGGCGTTGAACGGCGAGCCATCATGGAACCGCACACCCGGACGCAGCTTGAACACCCACTTGGTGCGATCGGTCCCGTCGACCGCCCATTCGGTGGCGAGACCAGGGATCAGCACCGACGGCGCATCTGCCTTCGACAAGTCCCAGTGCGTCAGCGCGTCATACATCGGGATGCCGGTGAAACGGTTGCCTTCAAACCCCTGATCCGGCTGGCCGAGCGTGCGCGGAATGTCCGCCGCCGTCATGCCTATGCGCAGCACTTTTTCTTGCGCCAGTGCAGGCGATGCGAGTGCGAGCGAAAGCGCCGCCCCCGCCAACCAGCCCCGCGTCAGCCATCGGCTGTTCTGCCATCGCGCCATCCAGATCCACTCCCCAAGGTGCGTGCCGACGGCGCATCAGCGCGTCGGGCGAATTGCCTACCCGGTGGGTAAGGCAATCCCTGTGCCACGGGCTGGAGCGAGCGTCCGAGGGGCTTGGCGTCGGGATTGTGACAGTTCGCTGACCGGATTCTGACTGCGCTGCTCATTCTGTTGGCAGGCCGCGTCGATCCATCGGACGATGCTGCGACTGCGCGCAGCCGAGACGACACGGCGATCACAGCGTTCACAGTCCGGGGCGGGCGCGGCCGGCCGACCCAATCACCCAATCGACTGACAAAAAACTAAACATGATTTACCGCGTGTATCCCGCGATGCAGCATTGGGATTTCCTCGCGGGCCGCCAAAACATGTTGCAATGCAAACAATTTTAAGAGGTGAAGCGTTTCAAAATCAGTGCTTGCCCCTGCTTGACATGTTTATTGATGGTCATTTTACTAAACATCCGGACGGGTCAGCGGCATTGCCGCCAATACCCGAGCCATTGGCCGGCGCCAGTCTTGACGAACCGGCCGAAAGATCGAGGGAGGGAGAAACAGCTGATGAGACTCAAACTCGCATTGACCGGCGCGTTGACCGCAGCGGCACTGTTCGCTGGCGCACCGAGCGCTGAGGCACAGCAGAAAACGATCACCTTGTGCTGGGCTGCCTGGGATCCAGCAAACGCTTTGGTCGAACTATCGAAGGATTTCACAGCCGCCACCGGCGTCAACATGCGGTTCGAATTCGTCCCCTGGCCGAATTTCGCCGATCGCATGCTGAACGAGCTGAATTCCCGCGGCCGGTTGTGCGATCTGTTGATCGGCGACAGCCAGTGGATCGGCGGCGCTGCCGAGAACGGCCACTATGTGAAGCTGAATGATTTCTTCCAGCGCGAAGGAATCAGCATGAATGACTTCATGCCAGCGACTGTTACCGGCTATGCCGAATGGCCGAAGGGCACGCCGAACTATTACGCGCTGCCAGCCATGGGCGACGCGCTCGGGTGGACCTACCGCAAGGATTGGTTTGCCCGTCCGGAGCTGCGTGCGGAGTTCCGCACCCGGTTCAACCGCGACCTCGAAGCCCCGAAGACCATGGCGGAGCTCAGGGACATCGCGCAGTTCTTCCAGAACCGCATGATCGACGGCCGGCGGGTCTATGGTGCTGCGATCTTCACCGAGCGCGGCTCGGAAGGCATCACGATGGGCGTTAACAACGCGCTCTACACCCATGGCTTCCGCTATCAAGATCCGGCCAAGCCCTACTCGATGGAAGGCTTCGTCAATTCGCCGGGCGCGGTCGCGGGCCTCGAATACTACCGTGATCTGTTCAAGTGCTGCACGCCGCCGGGCTATTCCAACGCCTACATGCAAGAAGGCCTTGATGCCTTCAAGTCGGGCCAGGTTGCCATGCAGATGAACTGGTTTGCGTTCTTCCCCGGCCTGTTCAAGGACCCGCAGGTGGGTGGCGACCGGATCGGCTTTTTCGTCAACCCCGGCCAGACCGCCAAGGGCTCGCAGCTCGGCGGCCAAGGCATCTCGGTGGTGGCGCACTCGCCGAACCGGACTGAAGCCCTGCAGTACATCAAGTGGTTCGCCAACGCGGATGTGCAGCGCAAGTGGTGGTCGCTCGGTGGCTATTCCTGCCATAAGGCCGTGCTAAACGCACCGGACTTCAAGGCAAGCGCGCCGTTCGCGGCCGACTTCTTGGAAGCGATGGGCCAAGTGGTCGACTTCTGGGCAGAGCCGTCCTACGCACAGCTGCTGCTCGCAATGCAAAAGCGCGTCCATGATTACGTCGTTGCTGACCAAGGCACGGCCAAACAAGCACTCGACCTGCTGATCGCCGATTGGACCAAAGTGTTCAAAGAAGACGGCAAGATCAACTAACACCACAGGCTTCGGCGCTGGGCCCCTGCTCCCAGCGCCGATGACCCTTCACCATTGCGAAGAGTGTTGGTTCGATGAGCGCCCCCAATCCCTTATCCACCTTGGCAGAGCGCGCTGCCGCCGCAACCCCGGCCCGGCTTGCACCGAAGCTGCGCGGCCTTTCGGACCGCGCGCTGGCTTGGCTGTTCATCACGCCGACCATGCTGCTGTTGCTCGCGATCAACATCTTTCCGTTGCTCTGGACCATCCAGCTGTCGTTCACCAACTACCGCGCCAACCGGCCGAACGCGCCAGTCCGCGACGTCGGCATCGCGCACTACGTCGACATCCTAACCAACCCGGACATCTGGGCGGCGATGCAGGTGACCGCGCGGTTTGTCATTACGTCGATTTCGATCCAGACCATCCTTGGGTTTTTGCTGGCTTGGCTGATTGATCGCAAATTCCGCGGCCACGGCTTTTGGACCACAGTGATCTTGCTGCCGATGATGCTGTCGCCTGCCGTGGTCGGGAATTTCTGGACGTTTTTGTATCAGCCGCAAATTGGCTTGTTTAACTACATGGTGTCGTTTGTCAGCGGCATTCCGCCCTCGTCGTTCCAGATGCTGGGCGACCGCACCTTGTCACCCTGGGCGATTGTCATCGTCGACACCTGGATGTGGACGCCCTACGTGATGCTGATCTGCTTGGCGGGCTTGCGCTCGATCCCAGATGACATCTACGAAGCAGCCGAGATCGACCGTGCCTCACCCTGGCGGCAGTTCTGGTCGATCACCCTGCCGATGGCGTTGCCGTTCATCATGCTGGCGGTGCTGTTCCGCGGCATCGAGAACTTCAAGATGTTCGACATGGTGAACTTGCTGACCGGCGGTGGGCCAGGATC
>JAAFHH010000156.1:4098-6980 GCA_013297545.1 Alphaproteobacteria bacterium | reverse complement strand
TGCATCACCTCGGCGATATCCTTCAGCAGGGCTTGGCGAACCTGTTGATCCATGCCTCACCTTACCAGACGAAGTGTCGGAGTGATAAGGGCTAACGCGGGGTCGGTGTGAAAGCTGATTTGGTCGTAGCCAGCCCAAACGGAGCGATCCGTTGATCGCGCCCAGCTTTGAAACCCGGTGTTCGCCACAGGCCCAATCACGACATCAAAGCCATCGTTCGGGCGGTCTAGGAGCCGTGCCGTTTCGGCGTTGCGATGGTAGCGCACGAATTCCCAATATCTGTTGCTGTCGTCCTGATCCTTGTTCCCAGTCGCGGGTCGGCTGGTACCAAAAGCTCGAACCCGAAGCAGAGACAGGGCGTGCACATCAACATCAATCCGAAGCACGGCTCCTTGCGCAGTGCGTCCGCTCATGCGCTCTCGGATCATGCGGACGTCTGCCCAGTCCTGGGCTTGAGATCGGAAGGACGTTGTGTAGAAGCCGCGGCCGAAGTCGGAACGGAGTGCACACTCAAGGATCTTGATCTCTTTGCCCTGCAGTATGGCGTCGGCATCTGAGCGGATGGTGCCATGGTAGAGCTTGAGCGTCTCACGAGGGTAGGGCAGGTCCATTGCTGTCCGAACATCGGGTTGTATCGCGCCTGCATCCTACAAACGGGACACACGCCTTGGCAACGCCACCCCCTTGACCCGCCGCGGCCCCTGCATCAGGGTCGCGCCAGAAATTCAGGAGATCTCCCATGGCCGGTCACGCCCCGCCCGAAGCGCCTGTTGATGCGACGATTGTGGATCGCCATGAGCGCCAACTTGCCGAAGCGCGGGCGTTTGATGTGTCCTTGCGCGCCTCGGCGGCGGGTGCGAGCGACGGCGAGCGGCGCTGGGCGATGATGACGATTGCGGGCTGCGGCGGGTTGATCGTGCTCGGCCTGATCAAGGCGCTGAAGGGTGGCGGCGGCGGGCACTGAGGCGATGATCACCGTCGACCGGCCGGCGGGGCCGGTCACGCTGGATACGCTGGATCTGCCGGGGCAGGGGCCAGCGATCGTGCTGCTGCACGAAGGCTTGGGCTCAATCACTCAGTGGCGGGATTTTCCACAGGCGCTCGCATCAGCAACCCGACGGCGGGTGTTCGCTTACAGCCGCCAAGGCTATGGCCGCTCCAGCCCAGCCGAAGGACCACGCGATGTCGACTATCTGCACCGCGAAGCGCTGGAGTGGTTGCCGGAGGTGCTGCGCCGCGCCGGCATCGAGCGACCAGTGCTGGTCGGCCACTCCGATGGTGCTTCGATCGCGCTGATCCATGCGAGTGCCCACCCCGTGACGTCCGTGGTCGCGATGGCGCCGCACGTGATTGTGGAGGAGGTCACCCTCCAAGGCATCCGCGACGCGGCGGAGGTGTGGCGCATGACCGACCTCGCCCAGCGCCTTGGCCGCCATCACGACGATGCGCCCGCCGTGTTCGCCGCCTGGCAGCAGATCTGGCTCGACCCACGGTTTGCCGCTTGGGACATTCAGGATCTGTTGGCGAACATCCCCTGCCCAGTGCTGGCGATCCAGGGCCGGCAGGATGAATACGGCACGCTCGACCAGTTGGAGCGCATCGCCACCCGCTGCCCCGGCCGGGTCGATACCCTGGCGCTGGCGGCCTGTGGCCATGCGCCGTGGCGCGAGCGTCCCGATCTCGTCATCCCAGCCATCGCGGCACTGCTGGGCGATCCTTCTTGCAACGCAGCATGAAATCTGCGCTTATCCCGGCCATCGCATGCCGGGCGCGGACGAGGTTTGATCGTCGGCGGTATGCATCGCCGGGGTCCATATCTGGGCCGGGCGCTCCTGGTGCCGATTGGCACCGCATGCAGGCGGCTGTTCTCGCGCAGGCTTCCTCAGATTAGATCCTGCAGACCGTCACGGCGATCCCGCCTGGCGGCAGAAAGACTTTGACTTGACTGACTTTACCTCCCTCGGCCTGGCCGAGCCTTTGCTTCGTGCTGTGGCAGCCGAAGGCTACACCACGCCGACCCCGATTCAGGCGGCGGCAATTCCTGTGCAATTGAGCGGCGTCGACATGATCGGCATCGCGCAAACCGGCACTGGCAAGACGGCGGCGTTCGTGCTGCCGATCCTGCACAAGCTCAGCCTCGAAAAGCAGGCTCCGGTGCCGCGCACGGCATCGATCATGATCCTGACACCGACCCGCGAACTCGCGGGCCAGATCGGTGAAAACATCCGCACCTATGGCAAGTTCATGCGCGTCACCCAGGCGGTGGTCGTGGGTGGTGCTGGCATGGGCTCGCAGTTGCGCGCACTCTCCCGCGGTGTGGATATCGTCATCGCGACCCCCGGTCGCCTGATCGATCACATGCAGGAAGGCACCTTCGTGCCGAACCACACCCACACCGTGGTGCTGGACGAAGCTGACCAGATGCTCGACCTTGGCTTCATGCCGCAGATCCGCCGGATCTTGTCGAAGCTGGCGCTGAAGCGGCAGACGCTGTTGTTTTCCGCCACCATGCCGGGCCCGATCCGGTTGCTGGCCGATGAATTCCTGCGCGAGCCGACTGAAGTCGCCGTCGCACCGACTGCCAAGCCGATCGATCGCATCGAACAAAGTGCGATCCTCTGCGAAGGCTCAGCCAAGCGCGCGAAGCTGGTGGAAATCCTGAGCCCGCGGGAAGTCGAAAGTGCGATCGTGTTCACGCGCACCAAGCGCGGGGCCGACCGGGTGTGCGAATACCTCGATGCTGCTGGCATCGCGGCTGCCGCCATTCACGGCAACAAGAGCCAGAACCAGCGCGAACGGGCCTTGGCCGCGTTCCGCCGGGGCCAAGTGCGGGTGTTGGTGGCAACCGACATCGCAGCGCGCGGTATCGATGTCGATGGCGT
>JAAFHH010000156.1:0-4088 GCA_013297545.1 Alphaproteobacteria bacterium | reverse complement strand
GTCAGCCACATCATCAACTACGAACTGCCGAACGTGCCGGAAAGCTATGTCCACCGCATCGGCCGCACTGCGCGTGCCGGTGCCTCGGGCATCGCAATCGCGCTGGTCGATTCGACCGAGTTCGGCCTGCTGCGCGACATCGAACGCTTGATCGGCCGTCAGCTAATCGAACGGCCGGACATGCGCAGCCGTGGTCCGCGCCAAGTGCCGACACACGTGCCGCACGCACCGCGCCCGCAGCAGCAACACCCGCGGCCGGCTCAACACGTGGCGGCCAAGCCGCGTGGGGCCGCTCCGCCGGCCCAGCGTCCGCGCGCCGATGACACCCGTGCCCGGCCGCAGCAAAACCGCACCCGGACGGCGCAGGGGCGCTAGTGGTCTGATCGATGCGCTTGGGAACCCAAGCGCTTCGTGAATCAGCCCACCAAATCAAGTCCCCAGCGTTCGTTCTAGTGCAGTAAGGGTGGTGTCGAGGTGTGATTCCTCGACACCCAGATCTGCCAGCACCCGCGCTTCAACCGCGCGGGCGAGCGGCACGATCTCTCGGTGGATTGCAGCCCCAGCCGCCGTAAAGGCGAGGTGCTTGCGCCGCCGATCCGTCGGATCCGGGGTTTGCGTCAGTCGGTCCATCGCCACCAAGCGGGCGATGGCACGGCTGACGCGCACCTTGTCCATCTGGCTTTTTTGGCCGACCTCGGTTGCGGTCACCGGCCCATGGCGGCCGACGATGGCGAGCACGCGCCATTCCGGGATCGAGAGATCAAACCGCGTCTGATACAGCCGCGCGATCGCGCCGGACAGGCGCTCAGACACCACGGACAACCGGTAGGGCAGGAACCGCTCCAGATCGAGCGGCGGGCCGGGATCTGTGCTTGCAATTGGTTTCATTTGTAACTAATGACAGCGCCATCCCGGCGGCTGTCAAGCCCGCCTGCTTGTTTTGCGAGGAACCGGTCATGGCCGCAGCTGTCGCCACGATGAACCCGATGGGCACCGATGGCTTTGAATTCGTTGAGTATACCGCACCGAACCCGGCCGATCTCGCGACCCTGTTCACTGGCCTCGGCTTCCGCCCGGTCGCGCGCCACCGGGCGAAGGACGTGACCTTGTGGCGCCAGGGCGATGTGAACTTCATCGTCAACGCAGAGCCCGACAGTTTTGCCCAAGCCTTCGCCCGCGTGCACGGCCCCAGTGCCTGCGCCATGGCGTTTCGGGTGGTTGATGCCGCCAAAGCATTCGAGCGTGCGGTGGCCCTGGGGGCCAAGCCGGTTGAAAGCCGGGTTGGGCCGATGGAACTGAAGATCCCGGCGATCGAAGGGATTGGCGGCAGCCTGATCTATCTGGTCGATCGCTACGGTGACCGCACGATCTATGATGTGGATTTCGTGCCGGTCGCCGGCGAAGCGGCTAATCCGCCGGGTGTCGGCTTCCAGTCGATCGACCATTTGACCCACAACGTTCACCGCGGGCGGATGGATGTGTGGGCCGGTTTCTACGAAAAGCTGTTCAACTTCAAAGAGATCCGCTTCTTCGACATCGAAGGCAAGCTGACCGGCTTGAAGTCTCGGGCACTGACCAGCCCGTGCGGGAAGATCCGCATTCCGATCAACGAATCGATCGACGACAAGTCGCAGATCGAAGAATACCTGAACGCCTACAACGGCGAAGGCATCCAGCACATCGCGCTGTCGACCAGCGACATGATCGCGACCGTCGACCGCCTAGCCGCCGCCGGCTGCCACTTCATGGCCCCGCCGCCCGCGACCTACTACGATCTGGTCGACAAGCGCCTGCCGAGGCATGGCGAGGACATCGCGGCGTTGAAGCAACGCGCGATCCTGATCGATGGCTCGACCACGGGCGAGGCGCCCCAGCTGCTGCTGCAGATTTTTACGCAAACCGTGATCGGCCCGATCTTCTTCGAAGTGATCCAGCGCAAAGGCGATGACGGGTTTGGCGAGGGGAATTTTAAGGCGCTGTTCGAGTCGATCGAAGAAGACCAGATCCGTCGCGGGGTGTTGACGGCTTGAGGTGAGAGGGGAGGACGGGTGATTGGCGTTGAGGCCCATTACCCGTCTTGTTGTTTGGCTTCGGGGATTGTCAGGCGGATGGTGGCCTTTAGCTTTCGCATCGCCTCGCCAGGGTTATTCGCTGACCACTTGATGGTCAGGTGATTGTTGGTATCGAAGTGTCGAGCGTTCTCATCGTCGAATTTGTCCTCCCGACAGGTGTAGATCACCGGCCTTCCGAGGCCTTCAGCATACCCAGCCTCCCAAAAGGCGCCGCGATTGCCATGGGTGAGATCTGCAATCAGGAAGCGAGCGTTGCGGATATCGAACCGCATCTGATCATCGATCCGGCCGGCTTGTTGCTCGTCGTCTGCTCGACGCAGGGTGAATCCCGTAGCGGCGACTGCTGAGCGTATGTGTAAGTCCACGAAATTTGATATATCTGGTTCGCGAAATGGCATCGCCATGAAGGCAATCCGGCTATCAACGCCAATACGATGGAGTTCTTCATATTTATTCCATCCTTCGAAGGAAAGCGATACCGTAAAGTCGTGTCCGCTGAGTCTGTCTACAGGGACGCTTGAAACGATTATTCCTTTCTCATAAAGATTTTGAACTATTGGATCAAATGAAACTTTAGAAGTTGATCCTATGACAGCGCCTTGGTTAGCGTCGTTGATTTTGTGAATTTCTCCAAATTCCTTTGACTTATTGCCAAGCCACAAAATCAAACGGTTCGCCATTTCAAATGGACGCGGTAAATCGCATTGCAGAAAAATGTCAAATTGCGAAGCCGTTACACGAGGACTTGTCCCAGAATTCAGATCACAAAATTTTCGAATTGAAAAGGATGCCTTCGATCGAACAATAGGATCTCTTTCCAATTTTCCGCCAAAATCTTCTAGTATTGAAAAATCGAGAAAGCATTCGCCACATCTAGAGCAAGTCAACTTACCGTCATTCGAATCATAGATTTTTTCATTAATTGTTTCATGTGGCTTATGGCAAATCGGACATTTTTTTTGCATCGTCCAGTCCTACCGAAGAGAGGAACGTGAAAGAACTAAAGCAAATTCTTCGGTCCAACCCGCCCAGTCCCCGCGCCCTGGTGCATTCCGAAGCATCCGCAGATTCCGAGCTGTGGTCTCGCGCTCCATAGCGCTCGGCCCAGCCGCGAGCGCCGAACTCAGCGCCTCCTGCGCGCCAGCCTCATCCCCTGCGATCACCGCGAGCTCCAACAATGTGGCGTAATCCCAGTAGTCCGGCTTGCCTGCCGCAACTTTGCGTTCGGCGGCGTACCGGACGACTTGGACGAGACGGTGATACTCCGCATCCGTGTCCCCCCGGATCGTCATCAAGGTCACCAGGTTCACCCCCGGATAGTGATCGCGCCAATCGGCTTCAAAGCCGTGGCGATACGCGTCGATTGCCTTGTTCAGCAGGCCTTTGGCGAGGTCAACGTTGGCCGTCTGGTGCGCCTGCAGCCACCGGTCTTTCATAATCCGGCCAAGGATGCCGTAGCTTTCGCTACTCGGGCCGCGCTCTGCGATCACGCTTTCGATCACCGACTGCGCTTCGATATCCCGGCCCAGGCGGTTGAGTGCCAAGGCCAGCTGTTCTTGCGCAACCGCAGTTTCTTGCAGCGTTCTCGGCATTTGGCCGACCAGATCTACCATCGCTTGCCAGGCTTTCACCGCTCGGTACGCGAACAGGACGGACACCAGAATATCGGGATCGGCAACCGCGAGGTCCGAACCGAGGGTTCGCACCACCGCACCGATCGCATCGGCACCGCTGCCGCTGGCAACCGAGAGTGCGCGGCGCGTCTGCTCGACATGGCGTGCCTGGTCGCGGAAGGTTTGCGTGTCGCGTTTCGCCGTATCTGGGTAGCCTGGGACGAGCTGATAGACCGGGCTGTCGGCATCTTGCTGTTTGGCGATCTTAAGCCGTTCGGCAATCACGCTGATCGCGCGTGCAGCATCAGCGGGCACGCCGTCGGCCGTAAGGTCGTAGGCAATCCCCCGGAGCGGTGCGACGTCGAACGGTAACCGTCCGACACCGTTGGCGAAGGTTAGCACG
>JAAFHH010000155.1 GCA_013297545.1 Alphaproteobacteria bacterium | reverse complement strand
CAGCAGGTCGCGCTGGATCGCGTCTGGCACGCCCGGGCGCACGAACACGCCGGTCGCCCCGCCGTCCAGCACGTCACCGATCACCGGATCGCACAGATAGATCGCTTTCGGGTTCGCAGCCCGCACGCCTTTGACGGCTTGGATCACGGCGGCGGCTGAGCCCGGCTCCCCCAGATAGCCTGACAGCACCGCGTTCGCCCGGCCGAACACACCCAGTGCTTCGAGGCCATTGACCAGGCCCGACACTTCGGCCGCCGGCACCACGCGCCCGGTGAACCGCCCATAGCCAGGGTGGTTGGAAAAGCACACGGTGTCGACCGTCCAGCACTCGTGCCCGAGGGCTGGCAGCACGACCCGGGCGGCGGCGTTGCCGACATAGCCGTAGGCGACGGCAGACTGAATGCTGAGCACGGGCATGGGGGCGGGTCATTGCAGTGGGGCCGGCAGCCAGCCTGCACTGGAACCGGCTAAAGCCCCAAGGCCCGTTTCCCCTACTGCGGCACTGGTCCAATTTGCCGCGGGTGGGTCGGGCCGGGGGCGGGCTCGTGCGTTGACGGAGGGGGACGACCGGTCTACACCAGCGGTGCCGCCGCTCAGTGTTGCGTTGCGGCATAGACTTCTCGACGGAAAGGCCGCGCGCAATGTCTGCCCCCGCCTCCAGCAATCGACCGCTGTCGCCGCACTTGCAAGTGTATAAGCCGCAATTGACCTCGATCCTGTCGATCACCCACCGTATGACGGGCGTCGCCCTCAGTGTTGGCACGCTGCTGCTGGTGTACTGGTTGATCGCCGCGGCCACGGGTCCGGAGGCGTTTGCCACCGCGCAAGGGCTGATCGGCTCGCCGATTGGGTATCTGGCCCTGTTCGGCTGGACCATCGCGCTGTTCTACCACCTCAGCAACGGCATCCGGCACTTGGGCTGGGACGCCGGCTACGGCTTCGATCTGCCGACTGTGTACAAGACCGGCTATGCCGTACTCGCTGCGACCGGGGGCCTGACCGTGCTCGCCTGGGTCGTCGGCTTGGCGCTGCAGTCGTGAAGGGGCCGGATATGTCGCAACCGCTTCGCACCACGCTCGGCCGCGTGCGCGGCCTCGGGTCTGCCAAGGAAGGTGTGTCGCACTGGTGGGCGCAGCGCCTGACCGCGATCGCCCTGGTGCCGTTGGTCCTATGGTTTGTCGTCAGTGTGATCTCGCTGGCGGGTGCTGATCACGCGACGGTGCGCGCCTGGGCCGGCGGGCCGATTGTGGCCACGCTGCTGGTTGCGATGATCGTGGCCGTGTTCTTCCACGCGAAACTGGGTTTGCAAGTCGTGCTGGAGGACTACATCCATCACGAAGGAACCCGCGTAACAGCAATCGTCGTCATGCAGGGTGCGGTGTTCCTGGTCGGCCTCGCGGGTGTCATCGCGGTGTTGAAACTGGCGCTCGGCGCGTGATCCAGAAGGGGTGCGGGATATGACCAAGATCATCGATCACAGCTATGATGTCGTGGTGGTGGGTGCCGGAGGGGCCGGTTTGCGCGCGACCCTCGGCATGACTGTCGCTGGCCTCAAGACCGCCTGCATCACCAAGGTGTTCCCGACCCGCAGCCACACCGTGGCGGCCCAAGGCGGCATTGGCGCCGCGCTTGGCAACATGGGTGAGGATGACTGGCGCTGGCACATGTACGACACCGTCAAGGGCTCCGACTGGCTCGGCGACCAAGACGCGATTGAGTACATGTGCCGCAACGCCATCCCGGCGGTGATTGAGCTCGAACACTTCGGCGTGCCGTTCAGCCGCACGGACGATGGCAAGATCTACCAGCGCCCGTTCGGCGGCCACACGGTCCGCTATGGCGAGAGCATGGCCAAGCGCGCCTGTGCCGCGGCCGACCGGACTGGTCACGCCATTCTGCACACGCTCTACCAGCAGTGCCTGAAGCATCACGCCCAGTTCTATGTCGAATACTTCGCGCTCGATCTCATCATGGATGAGGATGGTGCGTGCCGCGGCGTGATCGCGCTGTGCATGGAAGACGGCTCGATCCACCGGTTCCGCGCGCACGAAACCGTGCTGGCGACCGGCGGATATGGCCGCGCCTACTTCTCCTGCACCTCCGCCCACACTTGCACCGGCGACGGCAATGCGATGGCGCTGCGCGCCGGCTTGCCGCTGCAGGACATGGAATTCGTGCAGTTCCACCCGACCGGTATCTACGGCTCCGGCTGCTTGATCACCGAAGGCGCGCGCGGCGAGGGCGGGTACCTCACCAACTCCGCCGGTGAGCGGTTCATGGAACGCTACGCGCCCTCCGCCAAGGATCTGGCCAGCCGCGACGTCGTCAGCCGCGCCATGACCATGGAAATCAACGAAGGCCGCGGCGTGGGTCCGAACAAGGATCACATCCTGCTGCACCTGGAACACTTGGATCCGGACACGCTGCACACCCGCCTGCCGGGCATTTCGGAAACCGCGAAGATCTTCGCCGGTGTCGATGTCACCAAGGAACCAATCCCGGTGCTGCCGACGGTGCACTACAACATGGGCGGGATTCCGACCAATTATCACGGCGAAGTGATCCGCCCGACCAAGGACAATCCGGACGCGGTCTGCCGCGGCTTGATGGCGATTGGCGAAGCGGCTTGCGTGTCAGTGCATGGTGCCAACCGCCTTGGTACCAATTCGCTGATCGACCTCGTGGTGTTCGGCCGCGCGGCAGCACACCGGGCGTCCGAATTGGTGACGCCGGGCCAGGCGCACAAGCCGCTGCCGGCCGATGCCGGCCAGAAGGCGCTCGAACGGTTGGAACGCATCCGCACCGCCTCCGGCCCAAAGAAGGTGGGCGAAGTGCGCAACGCCATGCAGCGCTTGATGCAGGCGCACGCCGCCGTGTTCCGCGACCAGGGCTCACTCGAAGCCGGCTGCCGGAAGATCGACGCGGTGTTCGAAGACATGGGCCAGATCGGCATCAGCGATCGTTCGCTGGTGTGGAATTCGGACCTGATCGAGGCGCTTGAACTCGACAATCTGGTCGGCCAAGCGGCGGTCACGCTCTATTCCGGCGAAGCCCGCAAGGAGAGCCGCGGGGCACACGCGCGCGATGACATCCAAGATCGCGACGATGTGAACTGGATGAAGCATACGCTCGCCTGGTTCGATGAAAACGGCGACGTGCAGCTGGACTACCGCCCGGTGCACAACTACACGCTTTCGAATGAAGTGCAGTACTTCCCGCCGAAGGCGCGGGTGTACTAGTCGGCACACGATAAAGGGACAGCGCAATCATGGCGAAGTTCGACCTGCCAGCGAATTCGAAGATCGGCCCCGGTAAGCACCACGCCGCTCCGGCCGGTGCGAAGACTGTGAAGACCTTCAAGGTCTATCGGTGGGATCCGGAGGGGAAGGCGAACCCGCGGCTCGACAGCTACGACATCGACCTTGAGCAGTGCGGCCCGATGGTGCTGGACGCGCTGATCAAGATTAAGAACGAAGTCGACACCACGCTGACCTTCCGGCGCTCGTGCCGCGAAGGCATCTGCGGCAGCTGTGCCATGAACATCGATGGCACCAACACGCTCGCGTGTTTGAAGCCGATCGATGAAGTGACCGGCGACTGCAAAATCTACCCGCTGCCGCACATGCCGGTGATCAAGGATCTGGTGCCGGACTTGTCGGTCCCCTACGCCCAGTACGCCTCGATCAAGCCGTGGCTGCAGACGGAATCCCAAGCAATCCCAGACCAAGAACGCCTACAATCCACGGCTGAGCGCGAAAAGGTCGATGGGTTGTGGGAGTGCATTCTGTGCTTCTGCTGTTCGACCTCCTGCCCGAGCTATTGGTGGAATGGCGACCGCTACCTCGGTCCCGCAATCTTGCTGCAGGCCTATCGGTGGCTGGCCGATAGCCGCGATGAACAGACTGGCGACCGGCTGGATAACTTGGAAGACCCGTTCCGGCTCTACCGCTGCCACACCATCATGAACTGCACCAAGACCTGCCCCAAGGGCCTGAACCCGGCCAAGGCGATTGGTGAAATCAAGCGGATGATGATCGCGCGGCGGTAACTTTGGCGTGCTGTGTTTTATCGAGAGTATAATTGTGAGCAGCTGCACCATTCTGTAGGCTGACAGCCCCGATTGAGGAGGTTGGTTGTGCCGAGAGATGGTGGTGTAACGCCCGAAGATCGTCGCCTGGTCCGTGAAGACGTATCGGCATTCCTGGCCTCGCACGAGAAGCGGCGACTTGGCGAAGGGGTCGGGGGCAAGGGCCACCGGCGTGCGGCCAAAGTGCGCGCCCGCGCCCGGCGTAAATTGTATCAAGCCGTGCATGGCAAACCATGCCCGCTGTCGAAACGACGCGCTGCGGGCATGATCCATGGCCGGACCGCGTTCATCTTCATCCCGCCAAAGCCGACGAAGCTGCCACAGGCTGCTGGCAGAACCATCGAGGGACAGAGCGATGCCAGCGCGAGCTGGCGTGACACCTTCGCTGCTTTGGGAATTCGGATTGTTGATGGTCCTCCGGATCCGCCTCGGTCGGGAGGCAGCAAGAACATGGAGGTGATGGGGGGAAACCATCCCGAGATGGTTGCAACCTACTCCAAGCGTCTGAACATCGGCGTGCTTCTCAACAGCACAAGTTCCAAGCGCAAGCAGCTCACATCGCAGAAAGTGAAACTGATTAAGGATCGTCTGATTGGCCTGTCGATCCGGGATAAGTCCAGCAGACTTGTCACGCTTGAGCCCCACCCGATGCCATCGGGCGACAATCGGCACGAAGGCATGCCGAAATCTGTGTCCCAGGACGTTCGTCGAGAGATGAGCCAAGGTGTTCGGATTGCGTTCCTCGATAGCGGTATCGATCCCTCTCACCAGGAGTTCCAAGGTCGCAAAATCACGTTTTGGGATGGCACCTTACAGCAGGAAGTCAGCCGAGGCGAGATGCGGGACTACGGCCGTCACGGCACTCATATCGCCTCCGTGGCTGCCGGCACTCAGATTGGCCGCGCGCCCGGTGCTGAGATCATCATGGCAGCCGTGCTGACCCAGCCAGCGAACCGGTTGCCCGGGCGGGTCGGATCGCTCCAAGCGATCGTTGAGGCGCTGATTTGGCTTGCGACCGACCCAGCCACCGGCCTGCCGCGCGCAGACATTGTGAACATGTCGTTTGGTTGTGCCGACGGGGATGAATTGGCTGCGTTCAGCGAAGCATTGACTGGTTTGTCCGACGCCGGGTTGGATCGGCTGCTGTTTGCGTCGGCCGGTAACCGGTATTCCGGCAGTCTGATGGTGCCCGCCAAGCTCGACGTCACTGTCGCCGTTGGGGCGCACACCAATCCACCGGATCGGCTGGGACGATGGGAAGGCTCTGCACCGATGTCTGACAACCCGCCCCAACCTCAGCTTTATGCGCCAGGCGTAGAGATTTTAGGGGCTGAGCCGGGCCATGATTCGCAAAGATACAGTGCCGTCGACGGCACGTCGCAAGCCTCCGCTGCCGCGGCAGGAGAGGCGGCATACAAACTTGGGTTGCTAAAGCGGGCTGGGGATAACTCTCAGCTCGCGGCGTTCAAGAAAGGTCCGGAGCTCTTCTTGGATGACCCCACCACACGCCTGGTGGCGTTACCCTCAGTACCCGTGCTACAAGCTCCTTGACAGTAAGACTGGTCTGCGCAGGACTGGGTCAGCGGACCCAGTCCTGCCGATTCAGTCAGGAGAGTCACGATGTTAGAACCCTCTGCTGATCGTGTACTTAAAGAAGCGTCACCAACGGAATCGCTGCAGTTCTTGGTGACAGTGCGGGTGTCTGATGACGCAAGGAACTGGGTTCGGTCCCAGGAACTTGGCTGGCCCCGAGTGCACGCGCGCGAACAAGAAGCCGCCAAACTGCAAGAGCCAGTGGTCGCGTTTCTGTGTAAACTCTATCCGCAAATGGCTCCGCCAAAGAAAATCAGCCCAGAGACACTGAGTGTTTCCCTGCCAGCTGTTGCTTGGAGGCAGGCTTTGGCAAAAGCCAAGTCACCACTGAAGGCGAAGAATGTTGCGATCGGTGCCAACGTGATGGTTGGTCTGCCGTAACATACGCTCGACACCGACGAGCTGCACCGATCTACCCCAACGCCCGATCCAAGTCCGCCTGCAGATCGGCCACATCCTCCAGCCCGATCGACAAGCGCAGCAGGGTCTCGGGCGACTTGGTGTGGACACCTTCGACCGTGAACCGGTGCTCGATCAGGCTTTCCGGTCCGCCCAGTGACGTTGCGCGCAAGAACACCTGCACCCGGCTTGCAACCGCGAGCGCGTCGCCGCGCACCAGCACCGACAGCATCGCGCCATAGCCGCCCTGCATCTGGCGGGCGGCGACTGCGTGGCCCGGATCATCGGGCAGGCCGGGGTAGAGCACCTGCTCGACCCGCGGATCTTGGCTGAGCCAAGTCGCCAAGGTGAGCGCGCTCGCCGACGTGTGGCGCATCCTCAGCGGCAAGGTGCGCACCCCGCGCAGCGCCAGCCACACCTCGAACCCGCCGGGGATGGCACCGGCCTGGCGGCGCTCAGCGCGGATCAGCGCCCAGTCCGCGTCAATCGCCTTGGTCGCGACCACACCCAGCAGCACGTCTGAATGGCCTGAGATCGCCTTGGTCGCGGAATGGAACACGAGGTCAGCGCCATGATCGAGTGCTCGGGTCAGGATCGGCGTCGTCGTCGTGCCGTCGACCACCAAGCGCGCCCCCACGGCGTGGGCCGCCGCCGCGGTCGCGGCGATATCGACCACCTGCCACAGCGGGTTCGATGGGGTTTCAATCCACACCATCCGCGTCGGCCGATCGAGCACTGCGGTGATCGGGACACTCGGGTCCCATTCCACCCGCTCAATGCCCCAGGTGCGGCACCAGTCGGCAATCCAGGCAGCGGCTCCCCAGTAGATCGCGCGCTGCACCACCACCCGGTCGCCCGGCCGCAGCAACGCGCGGAACACGGCCGCGACCCCCGCCATGCCGGACGCGAAGCTGACGGCGTCGGCCGCACCCTCCAGGTCCGC
>JAAFHH010000154.1 GCA_013297545.1 Alphaproteobacteria bacterium | reverse complement strand
CACAATGGCCACACGGTCGACCACCAGGGCCGGCTGATTTCCTGCGAACACCAGGGCCGCGCCGTCTCGCGCATCGACTATGATGGGTCGCGCACAGTGCTGGCGAGCCACTATCAGGGCAAGCGGCTGAATTCGCCGAATGACGTGGTGGTCGCGTCGGACGGTGCTGTCTGGTTCACCGATCCGACCTATGGCATCGACAGCGACTATGAAGGCGACCAGGCAGTCAGCGAGATCGGCGCGTCCTACGTCTACCGGATCGACCCCGATGGCACGCTGGAAGCCGTGATCCGCGACCGGGTGAAGCCGAACGGCCTCGCGTTCTCACCAGACGAGCGCATCCTCTATGTCGCGGATACCGGGCGCAGCCATGTGCCCGATCTGCCGATCACGATCACAGCCTACCCGGTGGCGACCGATCGCCGGTCGATCACCGGGGCGGGCGCGGTGTTCGCCGCTCACGACGCTGGGTTCTACGACGGCTTTCGGGTCGATACCGAGGGGCGGATTTGGACGTCGGCCGGAACCACCGTGAAGGCCTACGCCCCTGACGGCACCCTCGGCCTGACGATCGAAATTGGCGAGATCGTGGCCAATGTCTGCTTTGGCGGGCCAAAGCGCAATCGGCTCTACATCTGTGGCCAAACCTCCCTTTACGCGCTGTTTGTGAACGCACGGGGCCGCTAACAGCACGATTCGACCACGGCCGGCCGCAAAACACTGCAGAACGCCCCTAGACAATCGAAAACCGCAGTCCACCTTATGGGCGTGCAAGAGCGCTGGGGGAACCGCGCCGCGCATAGCCCTGGGAGGGGAGCTTCGGGTGGCAGCTGATCTTGTCCTAACGATTGTGTTGAACGGGCTTACGCTGGCAGCACTGTATTTTATCGTTGCATCTGGGTTTTCCCTCATCTTCGGGTTGATGCGCACGGTGAACATGGCGCATGGCGCCCTGTATCTGATCGCCGGCTATGCCGGCTACGCGGTGTTCGAGCCGCTCTACGACCAAGATGTCTGGTGGGCCTGGTACGCGGGTGTTGCCTGGGGCGTGGTCGTCGCAGCAGTGGTTGGCACGGTGATGCAGAAATTCCTGCTCGGCTGGATGCAGGGCCAGGAACTGCGCCAAGCGCTGGTGACGATTGGCGTGTCGATCATCGTCGCGGACCAGTTGCTGGCGTTCTACGGCGGCAATCCCCGCCAGTTCTTTGCCCCTGACGCGATTTTCGGCGCAAGCGCGGTGCCGGGGGTCGGCAACTACCCGACCTTCCGGCTGGTGCAGATTGGCATCGCCGTCGCGGTCGGTGTGGCGCTGTGGGTGATCCTCAACAAGACCAAGCTCGGATTGATGGTGCGCGCTGGTGTCGATGACCGGGAGATGCTGGCGGCCTGCGGCGTCAATGTGCCGTTGGTGGCGATTGCGGTCTTCGCGCTGGGGGCCGGCTTGGCGGGTCTTGGCGGTGTGATCGGATCGACCGCGCAGCCTCTCAGCCAAGGCATGGATGGCCGGTTCTTGCTGATCGCCTTGGTCGTCGTGATCGTCGGTGGCATGGGGTCGATCACCGGCACGGCCTTAGGCGCGGTGATGATCGGGCTCGCTGAACAGATCGGCCAAGCGCTGTTCCCAACCTATTCGGTGATCCTCACCTTCGTGATCATGGTGGCGGTGCTGGCACTCAGACCGCAGGGCTTGCTGGGACGGGCAACACCATGACGCCCGCACGCACCACGGTGATCTCGCTGATCGGCCTTGCCGTTCTGGTGGTCGCACCGCTCGTGTTGCTGGCGATCCTGCCGCAGAACCAAGCGCAGTTCTGGACCTCGAACATTCTGGGCCGCGGCCTGGTGTTTGGCCTGATCGCGCTGTCACTCACTTTTCTGGCGACCTATGGCGGCTTCATTTCGCTGGCGCAGATGACTGTGGCTGGTGTCGCTGGCTACACGGTCGCGGTGCTGACCCAAGGGGCGGTGCCGACGATCGTGGGCGGTCTGCCCTACGCCTTGACCATCCCGGCGGGCCTGTTCGCCTCCGTGCTTGCGGGCCTGTTGATCGGGGCGATTTCGGTCAAGACGCGCGACATCTACTTGCTGATGATCACGCTGGCGCTGGCGATGGGCGTGTTTCGCTTCGTTGAGACCAACATCGCTTGGTTCAATGGCTATGAAGGCATCCGCAACGTCGTCGGACCGGACATCTTCGGCCTCTCATTCCGGTCGACCTACGTGTTCTACTACTCCGTTGTGGCGAGCTGCGCGGTCTTGTACTTCGGCATCCTCTATCTCGTACGATCGCCCTTCGGCCTCGTTCTGCAGGGTATTCGGGATAATCCGCGCCGGGTCTCGGCTCTCGGCTACAATGTCGGTCAGCACCGGATCGCGGCGTTTGGTGTCGCGGGCTTCATCGCCGGCTGCGGCGGCGTGTTGGCGACGATCTACAACATCGGCATCTCGCCAGGCTCGATCGGGCTTGGCGCGTCGGTCAACATCTTGATCATCAGCGTGATCGGCGGCCTTGGCCATCCGATCGGGGCGTTTGTCGGCTCGATCATCTTCACCGTGTTCGACACGTTCGCCGCGACGATCTACGACCGCGAACGCTTCAACACGCTGATTGGCCTGGTGTTTTTGATCATTGTTCTGGTTTCGCCCGATGGCGTGGTTGGCCTCAAAGGACGCCTGATGGCGTTGTTGAAGCCAAAACAGGCCAAGGAGGCGAAGTCACCCTGACGCCCCTTACGGGCACGAGACCGCGGGACGTAGTCCCAACCGCGGTCGATCCAACACCAAGGGGCTGAACCCACGTTTCACCTGGAGGAACCCGCATGAAGACGAAAATCACGCGCCGCACCGCGATCTTGGGCGCATCCGCGACCGCGGTCGCCGCTGGCACCTTCAAACTGGCCGCACCGGCCATTGCCCAGAACGCCCCGATCAAGCTCGGTGGTGTCGCGACCCTGGAAGGCCCGTTCGCAACCGGCGGCCAAGACGGCTATCGCTGCGTGACCATGGAACTGGAGCGTCGCAATTGGACGATCGCCGGCCGGCGCGTCGAATTCATTCGCGAATCTTCGAATGCCCAGGCTGACGTCGCCCTTGCGCGCGCCCGCAAGCTGATCGAACAAGACAATGTCGACATGATCCTGGGGCCGCTGTCGGGTGCGGAAGGCATCGCGCTGCGGGATTATTCGCGCACGCTGACCGGCAAGTCGATCATCAACGGCTCGTCGGGCGCGGCGGACACCACGCTGCGCAACCCGTCGCCGAACTTCTTCCGCTTCAACACCGATGGCACCCAGTGGATGGCCGGGCTTGGCAACCACGTGCGCCGGGTGATGAACATCCAAGACGTGGCGATCGTCGCCGGTGACTACGCGTTCCCCTACGCCCAGGTGTTCGGCTTCAACATCGAATTCTGCCGCGCCGGTGGCCGGGTCCAGCACTACTGGGCACCGCTTGGCACGACCGATTTCGGCGCCCAGATCGCCCAGATCAACCGCTCGAACGCCCGCGCCCTCGTGGTCGTGCACGGCGGCACCGATGGCTTGGCGTTCATGACCCAGTACGCCCAAGCTGGTGGTCAGTTGCCGCTGATCGGTGGCTCGATCATGGCCGATGCCACCATGCTGTCGTCGCGCGGCCCGCACCGCCGCTTGATGGTCGGCATGATCTCCGGCGGCCCGATCGCGGACATCAACGATGATCCGATGTGGCGCGACTACGTCGCCCGCTATCGCGCGCGCTGGCTGAACGAAGGTGGCTTCCAGTCGCCGTCGATCCACGGCGTCAACTACGCGACCAACCTGCAGGGCATCATCGCGGGCCTCGAAGCCGTCAGCGGCGACTTGTCCGGCAACCAGGCGGCGTTCCAGCGCGCGATGTCGGCTGCCAAGTTCAAGAACCCGATGGGGGCGGATGTGTCGCTCGACCACAACCGCCAAGCCGTTTCGGACATCTTCTTGAACCGCATCGAAGAGCGTGATGGCCGCGCTCAGACGGTGGCGTTTGAGCGTGCCCGTCAGATCAACCAGACGCTCGGCGTGCCGGAAGCCCAGTTCATGGCTCTCGGCGCACCGTCGCGCGACAACCCGGGCTGCGTCGCCGCCTAACGCCAGGCACGGGAGGGGCCAGATCCCTGGCCCCTCCCCACCCTCGTCCGCGCAAAAAGTTGAGTTCATGTCTGCAGTTCCAGCCCTCCGCCTGTCCCATGTCTGCCGCCAGTTTGGCGCGCTGCGAGCCGTGCACGACGTCACCTTCGACGTGATGCCGGGCGAACGCCGCGCTGTGCTCGGACCCAACGGTGCCGGCAAAACGACCCTGTTCAACACGATCTGCGGCGACTTTCCGCCAACCGGCGGGTCGATCACGCTGTTTGGCGATGACATCACCACCTTGAAGCCGCACCACCGCACGCGCCGCGGCATTGGGCGCACATACCAGACCTCGCTGTTGTTCAACGGCTTGACGGTCCTGGACAATCTCTACCTCGCGGTGCGCGGTGTCCGCCCGAACCGGTTTTCGTTCCGTGCGCCCAAAGCGACGGACCCCGATATGATCGCCGCCCGCACCATGGCGGACCGGATGCGCATTGCGCACATGCTTGCCACCCAAGTCGATCAGCTCTCCCACGGCCAACGCCGCCAGCTCGAAGTCGGCATGGCGCTCGCCAGTGGGCCAAAAGTCCTCATGCTCGATGAACCCGCCGCCGGCCTCTCACCCGGTGATCGGCCGGAGCTGCTGAAGCTGCTGAAGGACCTGCCGCGCGACCTCACGCTCGTGCTGATCGAACATGACATGGATGTGGCGTTGCCGGCAGCCGACATCGTCACCGTGATGAAGGACGGCGAAGTCGTCGTCGAGGCGACACCCGACAAAATCGAAAGCGATCCGGTGGTGCAGGCGATTTACCTCGGTGGAGGCCACTGATGCTGCGCATCACCGATCTCCACGTCCGCTTCGGCCAGGCGCACATTCTGCAGGGCGTGTCGCTCGAAGTGGCGGACAAGCCGATTGCCGTTGTCGGGCGCAACGGCATGGGCAAGACCACGCTGTGCCAGACCATCATGGGCATGGTGAAGTCAGCCGAAGGTGCGATTGAATTCGATGGCACGAGCTTGGTTGGCCTCGCGTCCAACAAGATCGCCAACCGTGGCCTCGCCATCGTGCCGCAGGGCCGGCGGACGTTTCCGTCGCTGACCGTGCACGAACACTTGAAGCTGTTCTCCCAAGGGTCGAACAAGCCCTGGACGATCGAGCGGGTGTACGAGACGTTCCCGCGCCTGGCGGAACGGCGCGGCAATGGCGGCACGCAGCTGTCCGGCGGGGAGCAGCAGATGCTGGCGATCGGCCGCGCGCTGCTGCTGAACCCCAAGCTCGTGATCATGGACGAGCCGTCGGAAGGCTTGGCCCCCGTCATCGTCGATCACTTGATCGAGGTGCTGAAACAGCTCTCCGCCGAGGGCATGGGCGTGCTGCTGGTTGAGCAGAACTTGAAGGTCGCGACCTCGGTGGCCGAAACCGTCGCGATCATGGTCACCGGCCGCGTGGCCACCACCATGAGTGCGGCCGCACTCGCAGCCGACGATGACGCTAAGCGCCGCTACCTCGGTGTTGCAGCCGGCGGCCATCACTGAACATCACTGGGAGAGGCACGGATGGGCACGGTATATATCATCGGCACTTGCGACACCAAAGAAGCCGAGCTCGTCTACGCCAAGGCGATGGCGACCAAGGCCGGCGCTAAGGCGGTGCTGATCGATGTCGGCACCAAGGGGTCCTCGGCCGCCGCCGATGTCTCGGCGGAAACAGTGGCGAAGTGCCATCCGGATGGGGCCAGCGCCGTGCTGGGCAAAGATGATCGCGGGGCGGCGGTGTCGGCCATGGCGGTGGCGCTGACCCACTACTTGAAGGCGCAGTCTGATATCGGCGCGGTGCTGGGGCTTGGTGGCTCGGGCAACACCGCCCTGGTGACCGAGGCGATGCGCACCCTGCCGATCGGCGTGCCGAAGCTGATGGTGTCCACGGTCGCCTCCGGCAATGTCGCCCCCTATGTCGGCCCGAACGACATCGCGATGATGTATTCGGTCGTTGATGTCGCCGGCCTCAATGCGATTTCGCGCAAGGTGATCGGCAATGCAGCGCACGCCGCCGCCGGCATGGCGCTCAACGCCGTGCCGGCGTCTGCCAGCGACAAGCCGGGCATCGGCATGACGATGTTTGGCGTCACCACCTCGTGCGTCACCCAAGTGCGCGCGGAATTGGATGCATCGTTCGATGCCTACGTGTTCCACGCGACTGGCACTGGCGGCCAATCGATGGAGAAGCTGGCGGAATCCGGCCTGGTGAAAGGTGTGCTCGACCTCACCACCACCGAAGTGCCGGATTATCTGTTCGGTGGCGTGTTTCCCTGCACAGCCGACCGGTTCGGCGCGATCATCCGCACCAAGATCCCCTATGTCGGGTCGGTCGGGGCGATCGACATGGTAAACTTTGGTGCGAAAGACACGGTACCGGCCAAATTCGCGGCCCGAAACCTCTACGTGCACAACGCGCAAGTGACGCTGATGCGCACCACAGCAGAAGAGAACACGGCGATTGGGGAGTGGATCGTCGCCCGCCTGAACCAGATGACCGGCCCCGTGCGTTTCCTGCTGCCCCTTGGCGGGGTGTCCGCCATCGACGTGCCGGGCATGCCGTTCCACGACCCGGATGCTGATGCGGCCCTATTCGCCGCGATCCGCAGCGGCTGGCAGACTGCTGCCAACCGCCAGCTGATCGAGGTTGATGCCGCGATCAACGAGCCTAAGTTCGTCGCTGAAATCGTTGCTCAGTTCCGATCGATCATCGGATAACCCCAGCCTTTCTTTGGAGCCGTCCATGCCCCGCTTTACCCGTGCCGAGTTGATGCAGAAATTCCAGTCCATGGTCGAAAAGCGCCAGCCGATTGTTGGCGGTGGCGCTGGCACGGGCCTGTCCGCGAAGTGCGAGGAAGCCGGCGGCATTGACTTGATCGTGATCTACAATTCCGGCCGC
>JAAFHH010000153.1 GCA_013297545.1 Alphaproteobacteria bacterium | reverse complement strand
TGGCGAAGTAGTCCCCGCGCAGGCGCAGCACGGGGAACCCCAGCAGCACGCCAAACATCGCGGCGAACAGACCCGAGAGGGCGAGCGACCCCCAAAACCCGATGTCGAGGTGCAACGCAAACAGGGCAACCGTGTAGGCGCCAACCGCATAGAACGCAACGAACCCAAGATCGAGCAAGCCTGCGAGGCCAACCACGATGTTGAGGCCCCAGGCCAGCATCACATAGGTGAGCACGACGATGCCGACATCCAGGATCTGGCGATCGGCGAACGGCATAAATGGCATGGCGAGCGCGAACAAGATCAGCACGGGGCCGATTTGTTTGGAGCGCTGCTGAAACGCGCGGGCAATTGGCCCTGGGCCAGAGGCCGGCTTGTCGCCTTGCTTCAGGCGCCAGAACCCGATCACCAACCGGCCGATGATGACGGCGAGCACGCACCACAGCACTGCCTGCCACTGCGGGTCGATCACGAGCCGCCCGCCGCGATCCACCGTGCGCAGGCCGATGATGGGGACGGCGAGGGCGGCGGTCAGCGCGCCGCCGATGGCGGCGTCCTTGACGATGCCAGCGATGTTGGTCGCCATCGCCTAGACCTTCTCGATTTCCGGCCGGCCGAGCAGGCCAGTCGGGCGGAAGATCAGCACCAGCACCAGGATCGAGAACACCGCGACATCCTTGTACTCGATCGAGAAGTAGGCGGACCAAAACGCCTCGATCAAGCCGATCAGCATGCCACCAAGCACAGCACCGGGGAGCGAGCCGATGCCACCCAGCACCGCGGCGGTGAAGGCTTTGACGCCGGCCAAGAAGCCCAGGAAGAAGTCGATCACGCCGTAGTACAAGGTCACCATCATGCCAGCGACCGCAGCCAGTGCGGCCCCCAGCACGAAGGTGATCGAAATCGTGCGGTTGACGTCGATGCCGATCAGCGACGCCATGGTTTGATCCTGCTCGGTCGCGCGCTGGGCGCGGCCCAAGGGGGTGGAGGTGATCAGGTAGGTGAATCCCACCAGCAGCACCGTAGTCACCACCATGATCAGGATCTGGGTGTAGGAAATCGCAACCGTGATGCCGTCTGATTCCATCAAGGTGATCCGGCCGGAAATCACCGGCGGGATCGGCTTTGGCCGCGCCCCTTGGGCGATCTGGACGTAGTTCTGCAAGAAGATGGAGACGCCAATCGCGGAGATCAGCGGGGCCAGGCGGAAGGATCCGCGTAAAGGTCGATACGCCAATCGCTCGATCGTCCAGCCATAGGCGGCCGTGAACGCCATTGCGATGATCAGCGTGATCGCCAGCGCCAGCGGGATCCAGGTGATACCGAGCGCACCCAGCACGATCAGGCAGATCATCGAAAGAAAGGCGCCGATCATATAGACCTCGCCATGGGCGAAGTTGATCATGCCCAGAATGCCATAGACCATGGTGTAGCCGATGGCGATCAAGCCATAGATCGCCCCGAGCGTCAGCCCGTTGACGAGCTGCTGGAGAAAGTAATCCATTGATCCCTAATGCATTTCCCCGCCACGCCCCCCTGGCGTGGTCCCCAGATGGGACGCTAGCGGAGGCGGCGATCTACCGCAAACAGAATGTGGTTATGGCGGGGCAGGGGCACCGCGGCGGAGTGCCTCGGTCAAAAACGCTGCGACCACGCGCACGCGCCGGGTCAGCCAGTCCCGGCTGGGGGTCACCAACCACACCGCGGTGTCGAAGCTGGTCGCGGTCGCGTGGTAGTCCGGCAGCAGATCGACGAGCCGGCCGGCTGCAAGGTCGGGATCGACCAACCAATCGGCCAACAGCGCCGGCCCGAGGCCGAGGAGCGCTGCTTGGCGCAGCGGCAGCGCGCTGGTGAACACCAAGCTGCCGGACACGGGGACCGTGAGGTCGGGATCACCCGCCCGCCGAAAGTGCCAGCGCGCGCGGTGGTCTGGCAGACCAAAGCGCAGGCAGTCGCGCACGGCCAAGTCCGCCGGGGTGGTGAGCCGGGCACGGGCATCCAAGTACTGCGGGCTCGCGACCACGCGGTACCGGGTTGGTGCCAGCCGAACCGCGTCACCCGGCTGCTCCGGCCCCAAGCGGATCGCGAGGTCGATCTGCTCAGCGGCGAGGTCGAGCGTTGCGTCGGTCGCCACCAGTTCCAACCCAAGGCGGGGGTGGCGTGCTCTCAGCGCTGGCAGCAGCGGGGTTAGCACCACCTCCGTGTAGGCGACCGAGGCGGTCAGCCGCACCGTGCCGGCGAGCTCACGCGCGTCATCGCGGGCGTCGTCGGCCAATTGGTCGAACGCATCGAGGAGAGCGGGGGCGCGCTCGACCCAGCGCTCCCCCGCCTCGGTCAGAGTGAGGCGCCGGGTCGTGCGATGCAGCAACCGCACGCCGAGGCCGCCCTCGAGGGCAGCGATGGCGCGCGAGACGCTCGACGGATCGGTGCCGCGCAGCCGGGCCGCGTGCGCGATGCTGCCGGCGCGCGCGACATCGAGAAACCAGCGCAGGTGCTCCAGATCCATTGCTGCAGAGTTTGCATGAGTATCGTGCTGCTTGCCTGCTGTTTCTGCAGCAGTTGGCCGCGCCATGGTTGGGCCACCACGATGATGGAGGCGATGATGGCGCGGGTTGCAGTGTTGGGGTTGGGCGCGATGGGCAGTCGGATGGCACGCAATGCCGCTCAGGCTGGCCATGCCGTGACCGTGTGGAACCGCTCCCCCGGTCCGGTGGCGGCCCTTGGACTGCCGAGTGCGGCGACCCCGCACGCGGCCGTGGCCGAGGCGGATCTGGTGCTGAGCATGGTGCGCGATGACGCGGCCTCCCAGTCCGTCTGGCTCGATCCCCTGACGGGTGCTCTCCAGGGCTTGCGCCAAGGGGCTATTGCGATCGAGAGCTCAACCCTGTCGATCGCGACCATGCAGGCACTCGGGCAGGCGATCGAAGCGGCTGGCGGCCAGTTCTTGGATGCGCCGGTGGTCGGGTCGCGCCCACAGGCGGAGGCGGCTCAGCTGGTGCATCTGGTCGGTGGCTCGCCGCAAGCCCTGGCAGCAGCCGAGCCGTTGCTGAGCGTGATCGGCGCGCGGTCGATCCACGCTGGCGGGATTGGCGCTGGCACCGCGCTCAAGCTCGCGGTCAACGCGCTGTTTGCAATCCAAGTCGCCACCATGGCCGAACTGATCGGTCAGCTTGCAGCGGCGGACATCGACCTTGCCGTGGCGATCGAGGCGATCGGAAGCCTGCCGGTGTGCAGCCCGGCGGCCAAGGTCGCGGCGGGGGCCATGCTGGCCGGCAGTTTTCAGCCGCAGTTCCCGGTCGATCTGGTCGAAAAAGATCTGGGCTATGCGGCCGGCGCGGCGACCCCGCTCATCACCGCAGCGCGGGCCGTGTTCGCGGACGCTGCGGGTCGAGGGTGGGGTGGGCTCAATCTAACCGCCGTGGCGCAGCTCTACCGCTGAGCCCGAGCGCGGCTTAGATCCCACCATCGATGTGGCGGGCGAACTTGGCGACCTGGTCGATGAAGGTGCGCACCAGCACGCCCACTGCCGTGTCGCCAATGCCGCCGGTCGCGTTGATGTCGAGTTCGAGGACGGCGTCGCCATCCTTGTCGATGTAGGCACGGGTCCAGCGGGCGTCCCGGTTCCAGGTGTTGATGCGGTCCATGCGCGCGCCACCCGTTGGGCTAACATAGGCCCACAGGGTGACGTCTTCGCAGGCATCCGCGGCGCAGCTGAAGAACACCGCCCGCATGCCTTTGGCTGCAGTGCCGCCGGTGATGGTTAGCATCGGGTCGCCGACGCCGTCCTTACCGGTGGTGTAGGCGATCCCGGCCGCCCCCAGGGCATTGCCGATAAGTTGCGGTGTCAGCTTTTGCAGCATCGATTGGGCGCTGGCGGGGTTGATCACCAGGAGGCCGAGGAGTGCGAGTGCAAGCAGTCTAGCCATCGATCGTCGCTCCCAAGATCGCGCGCACGGGCGGTGCGGTGTCGGTGAGTGTTACCGCGGCAGTATACCGTAAGATTGCACGCTCCGCCTCGGCCGTGTCCGCCGCATGCACCAGGGCCAGCGGATCTCCCGCCCGCACGGCCGTGCCAACGGGCTGGATCTGGCTGAAGCCGACGCGCGGATCGATTGGATCGGCGGCCCGGCTGCGGCCACCCTTCAGTTCCACCACCGCGACGCCGATCGCCCGGCAATCCTGTGCGCCGATGAAGCCGGCGCGGGTGGCGGGCACCGGCATGATCACCGGGGCGACCGGCAAGTGGGCGTCGGCGCGGGTCACAAGGTCGCTCGGGCCCCCGAGGGCGGTCACCATGCGTTGGAACGCCTCGGCCGCAGCGCCGCTGGCGAGCGCTGCCTCGACCATCGCTTCCCCCGCCGCGCGATCAGCGGCGAGCCCGCCGACCACCAGCATCTCGGCCGTCAGCGCTGTTGTCACACCGTGCAGGCGCGCTTCCCGCTTAGCACCGGTCAGGTAGTCGATGGCTTCTGCCACTTCGACGGCATTGCCGGCGGTGGTGCCCAGCACTTCGTTCATGTCAGTCAGCACCGCGCGGGTGCGTGTGCCGGCCCCGGTCGCGACGGTCGCGATCGAGCGGGCGAGTGCTTCGGCATCGGCCTCAGCCGCCATGAAGGCACCGGAGCCGTACTTCACATCCATCACCAACCCGTCGAGGCCGGCGGCGAGCTTCTTCGACAAGATGGAGGCCGTGATCAAATCGATCGACTCGACCGTCGCCGTAACATCGCGGATCGCGTAGAGCCGCCGGTCGGCAGGTGCGAGATCGGCCGTCTGGCCGATGATCGCGCAGCCAACCTCGCGCACCACACGCTCGAACAGCGCCGGCTCCGGGTCGACCCGGTAGCCTGGGATCGCCTGCATTTTGTCGAGCGTGCCGCCGGTGTGGCCAAGCCCGCGGCCGGAAATCATCGGCACGGCCAAGCCGCAGGCCGCGGCGATCGGGGCTAGCATCAAGCTGATCTTGTCACCGACACCACCGGTCGAGTGCTTGTCCACCACGGGCCGGCCCATATCCGGCCACGCCATCGTGCGACCAGAGCGTGCCATGGCGAGGGTGAAGGCAACCCGCTCCGCCATCGACATGCCGCGGAAGTAGACCGCCATTGCGAAGGCGGCGGCTTGCCCCTCGGTCAGGCTGCCATCGACCAGGCCTTGGACCAGCCAGATCAATTCCTCAGCATTCAGCGCCTGGCCGTCGCGTTTGCGGCGGATCAGTTCTTGCGGCAGCATCAGTAGCTCGATTTCGCGGCAGCCGCGGGTGGGACGGCCTTGGTCACGCCGGCTTGGCGCATCAGGTCGTCGATCAGGGAACTGGCACCGACACGGAAGGTCGCGGGGGCAACCCAGCCGACCCCCATCAAGCGATCTGCCAGCGCTAAGTAGGGGGCGACCTGCTCCGTCGTGCGCAGGCCGCCGGAGATTTTCAGGCCAACCGGTCGCTTGGAGGCGATGATCGCGCGCAGCATCACCTCCGCCGCCGACACGGTGGCGCCGACTTGGGTTTTACCGGTCGAGGTTTTCAAGAAATCAGCGCCAGCGCGGATCGCTGCATCACACATCGCGCGCAGACGCTGCGGGTTGGCGACCAAGCCGGTTTCCAGGATCACCTTTAGTTTGCGGCCGATCGTGATCTGGCGGTAGGCGGTCAAGATCTGTTCGCACGCGGCTTCCTGGCCGTCTCGGAAGCGGTTGTAGGGGAACACGACGTCGATCTCAGTCGCACCGGCGTTCATCGCCGCCACCATGTCTTCAATCACTTGACCCGGCGCATCATCGCCCGCGGGGAAGTTCACCACCGTCGCGATCGGTGCGCGTCCGGCCAGCTTCCCATGGGCATGCTCAATAAAGCGTGGCCAGAGGCACACCGCCGCGACCGTGCCGAGCGGTGAGGTCACGCGATTGCACAGCGCGGTCACCCGCGCTTCATCATCGTCGTCGTTCAGCAAGGTCAGATCGACCAAGGGCACAATGCGCCGCGCGACGGCGGCCAGATCGTCAGTCATCGAACAAGCGCCTCCAAACGTGGCAGAGTTGCCGTGAGCAGGCGGGCAAGCACGGCACCGCCGCCGCGGGCTTGGGATTGAGTGTGCTCGTGGCTCAAGACTTCGTCTCCCATGCCCTCGGCAAGGTTGGTGACAACCGAAAAGCCCGCGACCGTCAAGCCGCAATGGCGGGCGACCAGCACTTCCGGCACCGTCGACATGCCGACGAGATCCGCCCCCAGGATCCGGAACGCCCGGATTTCCGCAGGAGTTTCGAAGTTCGGGCCGGAGTAGCAGATGTAGACGCCCTCGGCCAAGGGGACGGCCAACTCAGCCGCCACCGCCTTGAACAGCTGGCGCAAGCCCGGATCGTAGGCATCGCGCATGGAGAAAAAGCGCGGGCCGACGCTGTCGTCATTTGGGCCGACCAGCGGGTTACCGGGCAGGAAGTTGATATGATCGCTGATCAGGCTAACGTGGCCCGGTGGCACGTCGGCGCGCAGCGATCCGGCCGCGTTGGTGAGAATCAGGTGGCTGATGCCGGCCGCTTTCAGGCTGCGGATCGCCGGCGCCATCACATCAGCACCATGGCCTTCGTAGAAGTGTGCGCGGCCATTTAGGCAGATCACCGGCACACCGGCCAAGCGGCCGATCACCAGTTCGCCCGCGTGGCCGACCACGCCACCGGGCTTCGGAAACCCCGGCAGATCGGCGTAGGACACGCGGGTGGCGTCCTGGACCTCGGCCGCCAGCGGCCCGAGGCCGGAGCCGAGCACCAGCGCGATCTTTGGGGCGAGGCCGCCGAGGTGGCGGCGAATCACGTCGGCAGCAGTCATGCCCTTGTCTCCAGATGTTCCGGCCCGAAGGACAGCGGCAGCAGATCCTCCAGGGTGACGGTCCGGCGCAGCTGGCCATCCTCCCCCACCAAATGGATCGGCAGGTCCGGTTGCCCAAATTCCCGCAACCGCTGCCGGCAGCCGCCGCACGGTGTGCAGAGTGCCGGGCCGGTGCCGATCACGACAACGCACGCCAAGCGACGCTTGCCGGCAGTAGCCATCGCGCCCAGCGCTGAGGCCTCCGCACATTGGCCCT
>JAAFHH010000152.1 GCA_013297545.1 Alphaproteobacteria bacterium | reverse complement strand
GGCAACGATACCGTCATTTCCCCTAACTCGAACGGGAACGAACTGTCGCTCGGCGCTGGCGACGACAGTGCGACCGGCGGCTTCGCCAGCGACACGCTGTTCGGCGGTACCGGCAATGATACGCTGATCGGCGGTCATGGCGCTGACGTGCTGCGCGGCTGGGATGGCAGTGATCGCATGATCAACGGCTTTGACGGCGACCCAGACGAATTCATCTATGACGTGTTCGCAGGCTCAACAGCCAATGTCGACACGATCGTCTCGTTCGACCGCACGATGGATGTTATCTCGGTCTACGGCTGGAGCGGCCCGCTGCCGACGCCAACCGTGGCGGGTTTGACCTACACCTACGACTTCGGTGGCAACAACCAGCTGATCGTGCAGGTGATCGTCGGGGTCAACCAGCCGCCGATCGCAATCACCATCTACTAAGCCAACTGGCGACGGACGGGGTGCCAGCGGTGCCCCGTCCGAATGCCCGCATAGCTGCTGGGCAGTATCAAAGCTTGACCCCGGGGTGGGCGATCCCCTAATCGGTCCCAAATGCCCATCCGCGCGCCGAACAGTGCGTGGTCGACCCAGGGATCAGCCTCCATGCCGCAAGCCCTCTCCCCGGATGTCGCCGGATCGCCGACCGGCGCGCTCGTTCTCGCCGACGGCACGGTGTTTTGGGGCTACGGCCTCGGTGCCGCGACCAAGCGCGTGGGCGAGGTGTGCTTCACCACCGGCCTCACGGGTTATCAGGAAACCCTGACCGATCCGTCGTTCGCCGGCCAGATCGTCACCTTCACCTTCCCGCACATCGGCAATGTCGGCACCAACGGCGACGACATCGAAACCGTCACGCCCTACGCGCTGGGTGCGATCATGCGCGCTGAGGTGACGGAGCCGTCGAATTGGCGCTCAGACCTCTCCTTCACCCGCTGGCTCGCCAAGCACGGGCTGCCGGGCCTTGCTGGTATCGATACCCGCCAGCTGACCCGGCGGATTCGCGACCGCGGCGCGCCCAACGGCGTGCTGGTGCACGCGCCCGATGGCCAGATTGATGTGGCGGCCCTGGCCGCGGAAGCAGCCGCCTGGCCGGGCCTCGAGGGCATGGACCTCGCGAAGGACGTCTCAACCCCTCAGGCCTACACCTGGTCTGGCGAAGCCTCCTGGTCGATCTCAGACGGCTACGCCCAACAGGCAGCACCAACGCGCCGGGTGGTGGCGATCGACTATGGCGCCAAGCGCAACATCCTGCGCTCGCTCGCCGGTGCCGGCTGCGAGGTGATCGTGGTGCCGGCCACTGCCACCGCAGACGATATCCTCAGCCACAAACCAGACGGCATCTTCCTCTCCAACGGCCCGGGTGACCCGGCCGCAACCGGGGTCTACGCGGTGCCGACCTTGCGGGCCTTGCTGGCCGCCAACCTGCCGATCTTCGGCATCTGCCTTGGCCACCAGCTCTTGGCCCTAGCGCTGGGGGCGCGCACCTTCAAGCTCGAACGCGGTCACCGCGGCGCCAACCATCCGGTCAAGGACCTCAGCTCGTCGCGGGTGGAGATCACCAGCCAGAACCACGGCTTTGCGGTTGATCCAGCCTCCCTGCCGGCCGGCGTCGAACAAACCCACGTGTCCTTGTTCGATGGCACGAATGAGGGGTTGCGGGTGGTGGGACGCCCGGTGTTCTCGGTCCAGCACCACCCCGAAGCCTCGCCCGGGCCGCACGACTGCCACCCGTTGTTCGCCACATTCGTTCAGTCGATGGTCCGCTAACATGCCAAAACGTACTGATCTTAAATCGATCCTGATCATCGGCGCTGGCCCGATCGTCATCGGCCAAGCCTGTGAGTTTGATTACTCCGGCACCCAAGCCGTCCAAGCCCTGAAGGCCGAGGGCTACCGGGTCGTGCTGGTAAACTCGAACCCCGCCACCATCATGACCGATCCGGGCCTGGCGGATGCGACCTATGTCGAGCCGATCACGCCCGAATTCGTCATGAAGGTGCTGGAGCGCGAACGCTGCGACGCGCTGCTACCGACCATGGGCGGGCAGACCGCGCTGAACACGGCGCTTGCCCTCGCCAAAGACGGCACCTTGAAGCGCCTCGGCGTCGAGCTGATCGGCGCCAAGGAAGCCGCGATCGAAATGGCGGAAGACCGCCAACTGTTCCGCGAGGCGATGGACCGCATTGGGCTCGCGAGCCCGAAGTCGCGCCTGGTCTCAAGCTTGGATGAGGCGTCAGCCGCCCTCGAAGCCGTCGGCTTGCCGGCGATCATCCGGCCGTCCTTCACGCTGGGTGGCCAGGGCGGCGGGATTGCCTACAACCGGGACGAATTCATCCAGATCACCGCCGGTGGCCTGAAGCTCTCGCCGGTCGGCACGGTTCTCGTCGAAGAATCCGTGCTGGGGTGGAAAGAGTTCGAGATGGAGGTGGTGCGCGATCACGCCGACAACTGCATCATCGTCTGCTCGATCGAAAACTTCGACCCCATGGGCGTGCACACCGGCGACTCGATCACGGTCGCCCCTGCCCTCACGCTGACCGACAAGGAATACCAAATCCTGCGCGACGCCTCGATCGCGGTGTTGCGCGAAATCGGCGTCGACACCGGTGGGTCGAACGTCCAGTTCGCCATCAACCCGGTCGATGGCAAGCTGGTGGTGATCGAGATGAACCCGCGGGTCTCGCGCTCGTCGGCACTTGCTTCCAAGGCAACCGGCTTCCCGATCGCCAAGATCGCCGCCAAGCTCGCGGTCGGCTACACGCTCGATGAGCTGCAAAACGACATCACGGGCTGCACACCGGCCGCGTTCGAGCCGACCATCGACTATGTCGTGGTCAAAATCCCGCGCTTCACGTTTGAGAAGTTCCCGGGTGCAGAGCCAACCCTCACTACCTCGATGAAGTCGGTGGGTGAGGTGATGGCGATGGGCCGCACCTTCCAGGAATCGCTGCAAAAGGCCTTGCGCGGCTTGGAAACCGGCCTCGTCGGCCTCGACGAGTTGGCACTGCCCGATGATGAAGACGCGTTGATCGCCGCTGTCCGCCAAGCAACCCCAGACCGGCTGCGCGCGATCGCGGACGCGTTTCGCCGCGGCATGAGTGTCGAGTGGGTGCATCAGCTGAACCAGGTTGATCCCTGGTTCCTGCGCCAGATCGAAGGCATCGTCGCCGCCGAAGCCCGGGTGCGCGACCAAGGCTTGCCGGAAACGCCGAGCGACTTCGCGCGCTTGAAGGCGATGGGGTTTGCCGACGCGCGCCTGGCCAAGCTGACCGGCCACACCGAAGACGAAGTGTCTGAAGCCCGCCGCGCCCTTGGGGTGCGCCCAGTCTACAAGCGCATCGACACCTGTGCGGCGGAATTCGCCAGCGACACGCCGTACATGTATTCCTGCTACGAAGGCAGCGGCTTCCAGGCTGGCGAATGCGAAGCCCAGCCGAGCGACCGGCGCAAGGTGATGATCCTCGGCGGTGGGCCAAACCGCATCGGCCAGGGGATCGAGTTCGACTATTGCTGTGTCCACGCCGCCTACGCGCTGCGCGATGCCGGTATCGAGACCATCATGGTCAACTGCAACCCGGAAACCGTGTCGACCGACTACGACACCTCAGACCGGCTCTACTTCGAACCCTTGACCGCCGAAGACGTGACCGAGATCGCGACCCTGGAAGCCAGCCGCGGTCAGTTGCTCGGCGTCATCGTGCAGTTCGGTGGCCAGACGCCCCTGAAGCTCGCCGCTGCGCTGGAGCGCGCTGGCGTGCCGATCCTCGGCACCTCGCCCGACGCGATCGACTTGGCGGAGGATCGCGAGCGCTTCCAAGTGCTGCTGCAGCGCCTGAAGCTGTTGCAGCCGAAGAACGGGGTGGCGCGCTCGACCGAGGAGGCCGAGCGGGTCGCGGCCGAGGTCGGCTATCCGGTCGTCATCCGCCCGTCCTATGTGCTGGGTGGCCGGGCGATGGAAATCGTCCACGATCTGGCAGGCTTGCGCCGCTACATGACCAACGCAGTCCAGGCCTCCGGCAACAGCCCAGTGCTGATCGACGGCTACCTGGCGGACGCGATCGAAGTCGACGTCGACGCCGTTGCCGATGCGGACACGGTGCGGGTTGCCGGCATCATGGAACACATCGAAGAAGCCGGCATCCATTCGGGCGACAGTGCGTGTGCCTTGCCGCCCTACTACCTCGGTGCCGCGGTGGTGGAGGAAATCCGCCGCCAGACCGAAGTGCTGGCGCGCGCCCTCAAGGTCGTCGGCCTGATGAACGTGCAGTTCGCGGTTCAAGGCGACCAAGTCTATGTACTGGAGGTCAACCCGCGCGCCTCCCGCACGGTGCCGTTTGTGGCGAAGGCAACCGGCGTGCCGATCGCGAAGATCGCAGCGCGCGTAATGGCCGGCGAAGCCCTCTCGTCCTTTCCGCCAGCACCGGCGACCCAGCCGCACACCGCGGTCAAGGAAGCCGTGTTCCCGTTCAACCGCTTCCCCGGCGTCGACACGCTGCTCGGTCCAGAAATGAAGTCGACCGGCGAGGTGATGGGCATCGACATCGACTTCGGCCGGGCGTTCTACAAAAGCCAGCTCGCCGCTGGCGTGGCCTTGCCGCCGTCGGGCACCGTGTTCATCTCCGTGCGCGATCGGGACAAGGCCGAGGTGCTCGACCTCGCCCAGCGCCTGGCCAACCTCGGCTTCGATCTGCTCGCCACCCGCGGCACAGCGCAGTACTTGGTTGGCCATGGGCTCCGCGTCACCACGGTCAACAAGGTGTTGGAGGGTCGCCCGCACATTGTCGACAGCATGCTGTCGGGCGAGGTGCAGCTGGTGATCAACACGGTCGAGGGCCAGCGCGCGATCTCGGATTCGAAGTCGCTGCGCCGCACCGCACTCGCCAACGCCATCCCGTACTACACCACGATCAACGGGGCAGAAGCCGCGGTGATTGCGATCGAGGCGCTGCGCGGCGATGGCCTGGGTGTGGCACCGCTGCAAAGCTATGGGCTGATTGCATAGGCGCGGATTGCGGCACTCTCACCAATCGTCCTTTGTTCTATCGAATTCAGCAATGCGCGGGTCTTGACTCACCTCACCGTGGCCGCGTACGGCTCTGTTCCGGCAGAACCCTGGGCCGTAGTCGGCACTTTTTGCGCTGGAGACGAAGCAATGACGAACAGTTTTCAGAAATTCGATGACGCACTGCGCGCCCAAACACTTCACGATTACAGCATTCTTGATACGCCGCCAGAAGCTGCTTTTGATCGGCTGACACGCATTGCGTCTGATATCTTCCAAACGCGCGTGTCTTTGGTTTCATTCATCGATAATGATCGACAGTGGTTTAAGTCACGCGTCGGATTGGATGCGATCGAGACGCCACGCGCTTGGGCGTTTTGTGATCACGCGATCCGCGAGATGAGTCCACTGGTGGTGCTGGATGCCACTGCCGATGCCCGGTTTGCGGACAATCCCTTGGTCACCGGCGGCCCAGAGATCCGGTTCTATGCTGGTGCGCCGCTGTTCACACCAAATGGCGCGGCCGTGGGCACCTTATGCATTATTGATCCAACACCTCGACACGAGTTTTCGGTGCCGCAACTGACGCTTCTGCAGGACTTTGCAGCCATTGTGGTCGATGAGATGGAACTGCGCTATCGCAGCTCCTTGCTGTTGAAGGAGCTGCAGGAACGCAAAGAGACTGAAGCCAAGTTGTTGGCGGCCTACAAGTCTAAAAGTGAGTTTTTGGCTAGTTTGAGCCACGAATTGCGCAGCCCTCTAAATGCAGTGATCGGCTTTGCTTCGATAATCGAGACGCAAGAATTGGGTGATGTTTCAATTGATGCCTATTCTGAGTGCGCAAAAGACATCAAACTTAGTGGCTTGCATTTGCTCAGCGTGATCAATGATGTATTAGACTACTCAAAGTCAGAAGTCGGTGCCGTTGTTTTGAGTTGTGAAATGATCTTGATTGATCAGTTTTTTGAAGAGACACTGCGGATCGTGCGTGGCTTTGCCCAGAAAGGCGAGGTGGAGCTACAGACTCGTTTTCCATCTGCTGAACTGCTGATCTACGCTGACAAATCTCGGCTGCGCCAGGTATTCTTAAACTTGCTAACCAATGCCATCAAGTTCACGCCCAAAGGTGGTTCCGTCACGGTTCAGGTGGAATCGCGCGGTGAGCACGTTCACATTCAAGTGATTGACACCGGAATGGGCATTTCACCCGCGGAGATCGACAAGGTGCTGACCCCATTTTCTCAGTCGGCTGCCGGGATTGCCAGCGGGACCGGCACTGGTCTCGGCCTGCCGATCGCTAAGGCCTTGGTGGAGCGCCACGGCGGGCAGTTTTTCATACGCAGCACCGAGGCCGTTGGCACGGTGGCCGAAGCGATACTCCCGCTGACCGCGCTGGGTGACAGCGTCTAGCATCTGGCCACGCGCGCTGCTCCGGTGTGCACCCATTACCCAGCTGCATAAGCCTTGGTCTTGCAGTCGACGCACGCGCGATCTACCTTTATGCTCAGTGGGCACCGCGAGGTGCTAAAGTGGCCGGGCGCGCTGGACAACAGGCCAGCGCGGCGCTGTGATTTTGTGTTTGTGGAAGGGTGGGCATGGAGAAGATCCCGATGACGGCCGGCGGGCACGTCCGCATGATCGAGGAACTTAGGATCCTAAAGTCGGTGGAGCGTCCTGCAGTGATCCGCGCCATCGCCGAGGCCCGAGAGCACGGTGATCTGTCGGAAAACGCCGAGTATCACGCGGCCCGTGAGCGGCAATCCTTCATCGAGGGCCGGATTTCCGAACTCGAAGACATCATTTCGCGCTCTGAGGTGATCGACGTCTCGAAGCTGTCGGGCACGGCGATCAAGTTTGGTGCCACCGTCGTGCTGGCTGATGAAGACACCGGCGAGGAAACCACCTACCAGATCGTTGGCCAGTACGAAGGCGACATCAAGCAAGGCTTTTTGTCCCTGTCGGCCCCGCTGGCGCGCGCACTGATCGGCAAAACCATCGGCGACAACGTCGAGGTGGTGACCCCGCGCGGATCGAAGGCCTACGAGATCATCTCGGTGCGGTTCGCGTAATCGGTGATTTGCTAGACGAGCAAGC
>JAAFHH010000151.1 GCA_013297545.1 Alphaproteobacteria bacterium | reverse complement strand
GCCGCGGCGGATCAACTGTTCGTGGCGGAGCGCGTCGGTCCACGCCCGATGCATGTGGCGCTCGACGATCGCGGGGTAGGCGGTGAGGAACGCCTCCCCAACGCTGCGGGTGAAGGCGAAGCTCGGATCGAACTCGCCATCCAGATAGTCGTAGAAAATGCCGCCGACGCCGCGCGCCTCGCCGCGGTGGGGCAGCCAGAAGTATTCATCGCACCACTTGGTGTAGCGCTCATAGGCCGTCGGCTCGAACGCGTCGCACACGGTTTGCAGGGCGGCGTGGAAGTCAGCCCGGTCTTGGGGATCGGGTGTCGTGGTCGGGTTGAGATCAGCGCCACCGCCGAACCACGACTTCGTGGTTGTGATGAACCGTGTGTTCATGTGGACGGCGGGTACCAAGGGCGAATGCAGGTGGGCGACCAGGCTGATGCCGGTCGCGACGAACCGCGGGTCATCGCCGGCACCGGGGATTTGCTTGGCGAACTCTGGGCTGAAACTGCCGTAGACGGTCGAGACATTGACTCCGACCTTTTCAAACACCCGCCCGCGCATCAGGCCCATCACGCCGCCGCCGCCGGGGGCGCCGGTGTGGTCGGTGCGGGTCCAGGGCTTGCGTTCAAACCGGCCGGCGGGGCGATCAGCGAACACGGAGGCTGCATCTTCCAGCGCTTCGAAGCGCGCACAGATCCGGTCGCGCAAGGCCTCGAAACAGGTGCGGGCGGCGGCTTGGTGTGGGGTGAGGGTGGTCTCCACCGGCGCGGTCATCCTTCGTGCTAAACAGCCTGTTGGCGCAGAGCCTCGCCCAACACCATGGCGGCTGCCACTGCGACATTGAGCGCGCGCGCCGCCCCGGCCATCGGGATGAGCAGGCGGGCGTGCGCGGCTGCGTGTTGCTCGGCCTCGACACCCGCGGATTCGCGGCCGACCAGGATGCGATCATCGGGGCCGAACGTGTAGCGCCAGTAGGGCTCGGTGCCCCGCGTGGTCAGCAGCACCAGACGGCCCTGGTGCGTCGCGGCCGCGTAGGCCTGCCAGCTTGGCCAGCGCACCACCTCGGCGAGGCCCAGGTAATCCATGCCCGCGCGCTTCAAGTGCTTGTCGGCCCACACGAAGCCGCACGGCTCGATCACATCCACCGCGGTCGCGGTGGCAGCGCCCAAGCGGATCAGCGTACCGGTGTTCTGGGGAATGTCGGGCTGGAACAGGACGAGGCGCATGGCCGTGTCGTCGCGGGTTCGCCGGCCGTGGTCAAGCAATCCGCTGCCTGCGGCACTGTGCACCCGTGGCAATTCCGGCGAAGTTGGGGCAGTCTCTGCCGCGGCGCCGTCCCCTGGGAAACCGGGGTGCGGTGCTGTGTCGCACTGACCCGCGAGCCTGGCTCGCTAGGGTGCGGCCGAAACCGGGGGCGGAGGCCCCTGGGGTGGTGTGCTGTGTGCGCCACTGATTTTGGGATCGCGTTCGAAACGAAGGGGGTTTCTCGATGGCGCAACACGGTGGTCACCAGCCAAACCATGGCGCTGAGGGCGAAACCCGCCGGGATTTCCTCTATCTCGCCGCTGGTGGCATGGGCGCAGTCGGTGTGGCAGCAGCGGCGTGGCCGTTCCTGCGCAGCTGGTCGCCAGCTGCCGACACGCTGGCACTCGCGTCCACGGAAGTGGACATCGCCTCGATCCGCGAAGGCCAGGCGGTCACCGTCACCTGGCGCGGCAAGCCGGTGTTCGTGCGCCACCGCACGGCCGACGAGATCAAACAAGCGGCCGACACGCCGCTGAACCAGTTGCCTGATCCTCAGCCCGATGCGCGGCGCAGTGCCGCGGGCAAGCCACAATGGCTGATCGTGGTCGGGGTCTGCACCCATCTTGGTTGCGTGCCGCAGGGTCAGCGGCCGAGCGAAACCCGCGGCGAGTTCGGCGGCTGGTTCTGCCCGTGCCACGGCTCGCACTACGACACCTCGGGCCGCATCCGGCGCGGCCCGGCGCCTAAAAACCTCGAGGTCCCGCCGGTGACCTTCCTGACCGACACGTCGATTCGGATCGGCTAGAGAGGACGCTTGCAATGGCACACGGCACCCCACCAACGCAGCTGACCAACCCGTTGATGCGCTGGGTCGAACACCGCATGCCGGTGTTCGCGTTCATGGATCAGCACCTGAACAAGTATCCGACGCCGCGCAACCTGAACTATTTTTGGAATTTCGGGTCGCTCGCCGGCATCATTTTGGTGATCATGATCGTCACCGGGATTTTCCTGGCGATGAACTACACCGCGCACACGGATTATGCGTTCAATTCGGTTGAGCGCATCATGCGCGAAGTGAACTACGGCTGGTTGATCCGCTACATCCACATGAATGGCGCGTCGATGTTCTTCATCGTCGTCTACATTCACATCTTCCGCGGCCTGTACTACGGATCGTACAAGTCACCGCGTGAGTTGCTGTGGATCCTCGGCGTCGTGATCTTCGTGCTGATGATGGCGACCGCGTTCATGGGCTACGTGCTGCCCTGGGGCCAGATGAGCTTCTGGGGGGCGACGGTGATCACCAACCTGTTCTCCGCCATCCCAGTGATCGGGCCGGAGATCGTGGTGTGGATGTGGGGTGGCTTCTCGGTCGATAACCCGACGCTCAACCGCTTCTTCGCGCTGCACTTCTTGCTGCCGTTCGTGATTGTCGGTGTGGTGATCTTGCACTTGGTCGCCTTGCACACCCACGGCTCCAACAATCCGCTCGGCATCGACAAGAAGGGCCCGCAAGACGCGATCCCCTTCCATCCCTACTACACCGTGAAGGACATGTTCGGCTTCGCCGTGTTCTTCGTGTTCTTCGCGGCGTTCGTGTTCTTTGCGCCGAACTACCTCGGCCACCCGGACAACTACATTCCGGCGAACCCGCTGGTGACGCCGGCGCACATCGTGCCGGAATGGTACTTCCTGCCATTCTACGCGATCTTGCGCGCGGTACCGGACAAGCTCGGCGGGGTCGCGCTGATGTTCGGGGCGATTGCGGTGCTGGCGGTGGCGCCTTGGCTTGATACCTCCAAGGTGCGCTCGGCCGCGTTCCGCCCGGTCTACAAGATCTTGTTCTGGGTGTTCGCGGTGTGCTGTGTGGTGCTCGGCTGGGTCGGTGCGATGCCGGCGGAAGGCATTTACCTGACGATCGCGCGCATCGCGTCGGCCTACTACTTCATTCACTTCCTGGTGATCTTGCCGATCCTCGGCAAAGTCGAGCGGACCCTGCCGCTGCCGACTTCGATCAGTGCCGCCGTGCTGAAACAGGGCAGCGGTATGGTGGCCGGTGCGCCTGCGGAGAAGCCATAATGCGTCGCATGATCCTGGCCGCGGCTGCGGCCCTCACGCTGGTTGCTGGTCCAGCCCTCGCGGCTGGGGAGGCTGAGCATCCGCGCCAACAGAAGTGGTCGTTCGATGGGCCGTTCGGCACCTTCGACCGGGGTGCCTTACAGCGCGGCTTCTTGGTCTACAAGGAAGTCTGCTCCTCGTGCCACGCGATGCAGCAGAAGGCCTACCGCCATCTGGCGAACATCGGCTTCTCAGAAGAAGAAATCCGCGCCATCGCCGCTGGCTACAAGGTGATGGACGGGCCGAACGACGAAGGCGAGATGTTCGAGCGCACCGCGCGTGCGTCCGATCGCTTCAAGCGGCCGTTCGCCAATGAGAAAGCCGCGCGCGCTGCCAACAACGGCGCCTACCCGGTTGATCTCTCCTTGATCGTCAAGGCGCGCCATGACGGGGCGAACTACCTCTACTCGCTGCTGACCGGCTACAAGGCACCGCCGCCGGGCAAGACTGTGGGTGAGGGGATGCACTACAACCCCTACTTCCCGGGCGGGCAGATCGCCATGGGGGCGCCGCTCAATGCGGACGCCGTGACGTTTGCGGACAACACCCCGGCGACGGTGGAGCAGATGGCGAAGGACGTAACCTCCTTCCTCGCCTGGGCGGCCGAGCCGGAGATGGAGTCCCGCAAGCGCATGGGTGTGCAGGTGATGCTGTTCTTGATCGTGCTGAGCGGCATGCTCTACGCGGTCAAGCGCAAGGTCTGGGCCGACGTGCACTGAGACGACGTCCACACACCACCAAACGGCCGCCCCTTCCAAGGCGGCCGTTTTTGTATCTGAGCCTGCGAGGCACCCCATGGCAGACGTGTTGATCGGCATCATCGGCGGCAGCGGCATCTACAGCATCGATGGCCTGGCCAACACGCGCTGGCAGCGTGTGCTCACCCCCTGGGGCGAGCCGTCCGATGATTTGCTGTTTGGCGAGCTCAATGGCCAGCGCCTGGTGTTCCTGCCGCGCCACGGCCGCGGCCACCGTTTGAGCCCGAGCGAGCTCAACTTCCGCGCCAACATCGATGCGTTGAAGCGGGTCGGCTGCACGGAAATCCTGTCGATCTCCGCGGTTGGGTCCTTGCGCGAGGATCTGGTGCCGGGCGATGTGGTGCTGGTCGACCAGTTCATCGACCGCACCTTCGCGCGCAGCAAAACCTTTTTCGAAGCGGGCCTGGTCGCCCACGTCTCGATGGCGGACCCGGTGTGCGGGCGCCTCGGCGATGCACTGGAGACCGCCGCCCAAGGCCTCGGCATCCGCCACCACCGCGGCGGCACCTACATGGTGATGGAAGGCCCGCAATTCTCGACCCGGGCAGAAAGCGAACTCTACCGCAGCTGGGGCTGCTCCGTGATCGGCATGACCAACATGCCGGAGGCCAAATTGGCCCGCGAGGCAGAGATGTGCTACGCCACCATCGCGATGATCACGGACTACGACTGCTGGCACCCGCACCACGACGATGTCAGCGTCGACAGTGTCGTGAAGGTGCTGGCAGACAACGCCGATAAGGCCCGCCAACTGGTCCGCCGGGTGGCACCCATGCTGGCCGAACGCGCGGAGCTCTGCCACCGCGGCTGCCACCGCGCCCTCGATGGCGCGGTACTCACCCAAGCCGCCGCCCGCGATCCAGCCCAAGTCCGCCGGCTCGACGCGATCGTCGGGCGGTTGTTCCCGAACGGCTGATCAGTCGTCGCGGCGCGCAATCGCAGGCCGCGCGCTGAGCTCCCGGCTCACCACCTGACGCCGTACGCGCTTGGCACCGGCGTAGACCTGCTTTTCGGCTTCGACCAGCACTGCTCCCGCGATTTGCGGCAGCCAGCGCCGGCCGATCTGGTCGACGGCGGGGGCGGCAGCGAGCGCCATGCGCCAGCGCATTGGCGGGAAAAACAGGGCGCGGCCGGTTGCAGTTGGGCTGAAGTCGTGCTCCGCCAGCAGGCGGGAGAGCTGGCCGGAGGTGAAGGATCGGCCGTGGCCGAACGGCGTGCGCTCCGTGCGCGCCCACACGCCAGCGCGGCCGGGGGCGACGACGATCAGCCGGCCGTAGGGGCCGAGCACGCGCCACGCCTCCGCCAGCAAGGCGGGTAGGGCGTGGCTGGTCTCCACCGTGTGGGCGAGCAGCAAGCGGTCGACCACGCCGCTGGCCCACGGCAGGGCGCCCTCATCGACCAGCACGGTGGCGGACGGCCCGCCACGCGGCCAGTGGGTTGCCCCTTGGGCGGCTGGCATCGCCGCCATCACCGCGCGCGCCTCACCGCAGAACGGGCGCAGCAGCGGGATCGCGTAGCCGAGGCCGACGACCGTCATGCCACCGACATTCGGCCACAGGCGCCGCAGCTCCGCACGCAGGGCGCGCTTGGCCGCACCGCCAAGTGCGCCTGCGTAGAATGCTGCCAGCTCTTCGACATCGGGTGTCATGCCCCTGCGATATGGGGCGCCGGCCCCGTCACCACCATGGCCGAGGTTGGTTTTCTCCGCGCGGTAAGCCTGCTATAGCCCGTCTATGAGCCTGGACGTCCACTTGGTGCCGCTGCTGCAAGACAACTACGGCCACCTGATCCTTGATCGCGCGGCCGGTGTTGCGGGGATTGTCGACCCGGCGGCGGCAGAACCGATGCTGGCGGCGTTGGCGCAGCACGGGCTGCCGCTCGCCTGGGTGTTGGTGACCCACCACCACACCGATCATGTCGGCGGCATTCCGGCGTTGCGCGCAGCGACCGGGTGCAAAGTGGTTGGGCCGCGCGCAGATCAGCAGCGCATCCCAGGCCTCGATCTCGCGCTCGGCGATGGCGAGCGGTTCGCGTTTGGCAGCACATCGGCCGTCGTGCTCGATGTGCCGGGCCACACCAGCGGCCACATCGCGTTCTGGTTCGACCAGGACCAGGCGGTGTTCTGCGGCGACACGCTGTTCTCGCTCGGCTGCGGGCGGATGTTTGAAGGCACGCCGCCGCAGTTCTGGGGCTCGCTTGCCAAGCTGCGCGCGCTGCCGCCGGAGACCCGGGTCTATTGCGCGCATGAATACACCGCCTCAAACGGCCGCTTCGCGCGCTCGGTCGATGGCGACAACCCGGACTTGCTCGCGCGGCTGGACGATGTCGCCCGCCTGCGCGCCCTCGGCCAGCCGACCCTGCCGTCAACCATCGGCCTGGAACGGCGCACCAACCCGTTTTTGCGCGCTGATGTCCCCAGCGTCGCCCGCGCGGTTGAGGCCGATGCGGCGGACCCCATCACCGCGTTCGCGGCGCTGCGCCGTGCGAAGGATCGCTTCCAATGACTGCTGACGACATCATCCGCACGCTTGGCCTGCAGCCGCACTTGGAAGGCGGCCACTATGTCGAGACGTTTCGCGACGCGAGCGTTGACGGCGGGCGGGCGGCTTCGACCGCGATCTACTTCCTGCTCAAAGTGGGTGAGATCTCGGCCTGGCACCGCATCGACGCGGTCGAGGTCTGGCACTGGTACGCCGGCGCGCCGCTGGTGATCACGCTGAGCCCGAACGGTCATGACGCCGAATCCCACCGCATCGGCCCAAACATCATCCACGGCGAACGCCCACAGCTCGCAGTGCCGAGGGGCTGGTGGCAGACGGCCGAGAGCCTCGGCTCGTGGTCCTTGGTCGGCTGCACCGTGGCGCCGGGGTTTGAGTTCTCGGGCTTCGAGTTGGCACCACCGGATTGGCGGCCGACGCCCAGGAAGAGTTCGTAAAACCTTCAAATGTATCGCTCCTCCCCCCGCAAGCGGGGGGA
>JAAFHH010000150.1 GCA_013297545.1 Alphaproteobacteria bacterium | reverse complement strand
CCGCCATCGCTGGTCTCGCGAATGGCGGAATCGAGCGGGATCTCCGCCAGGAAGTCCAACCCCAAGGTTGCGGCCTCTTTCCTGGCCCCGCCGTGGGAGAAAATCTCCGACCGGTGGCCGCAGTTCGGGCAGAGGAAGTAGCTCATGTTCTCCACAATGCCGAACACCGGCACTTCCACTTTGCGGAACATGTTGAGGCCCTTGCGGGCGTCCAACAGCGCGATGTCCTGCGGGGTGGAGACGATCACCGCCCCCGCCAGCGGCACGCGTTGCGCCAAGGTCAGCTGCGCGTCACCCGTACCCGGCGGCATGTCGACGATCATGATGTCGAGTTCACCCCAGGCGACTTGACCCAGCATCTGTTCGATCGCGGACATCACCATCGGCCCGCGCCAGATCATCGGGCTGTCTTCCGGGACCAGGAAGCCGATCGACATGCACAAGACACCGTGGGCCTGCTTCGGGATCAGCATCTTGCCGTCCAGCGTCTCCGGCCGGCCAGCGAGGCCCATCATGCGCGGCATGGAAGGGCCGTAGATGTCGGCATCGAGCAAGCCCACCTTCAAGCCTTTTACGGCCAGCGCCATGGCGTGGTTGATCGCGGTCGTCGATTTGCCGACGCCACCTTTGCCTGAGGCAACGGCGACGATCGCCTTCACCCCCGGCACTAGGCTTTTCTGCGGGGCGGCGGAACCCGGGGCGCGCGGCGGTGGGGCGGCTTTGGGGGCGGACTCGGCTGTCAGCACGGCGGTGACCGACAGCACGCCCGCCAAGTCATGCACTGCACGCTCGGCAGCCGCGCGCAAAGGCTCGAGTTTTGGCCCGCGCGCGGGGTCCACTTCGATCGAGAAGGCGACGTGGCCGTTCTTGATGGTCAGCCCCTGCACCATGCCGAGCGAGAGAATATCTTGGCCACGATCTGGGTCGATCACCCGTGCCAAAGCGCCACGCACGGCGGGTTCCAGTGGGGAGACGGCCTCAGACATCCTTGAATTCCCTTCCAATACCACGATATCCCGGTCCGACGACGGTCGTCCGGCCATACCGGTTTGTGCTGCTCCACCCTATATAGAGTGGAATGACTCGAACCGCAGGGGTGTGGACTTTGCGCCGGGACCGGCCCACGGTCCAGCCGCGCGGCAGGACCGGAACGGCTTTAGGAAGGATTGAGGATGCCCTGGCAGAATAACGGCGGTGGCGGCAGCCCTTGGGGCGGCGGCGGCAACAACCAGGGCGGTGGCCCATGGGGTGGTCGCCCCGGCGGCGGTGGCGGTGGCGGCCCCCAGCCGCCCAACGTCGAAGAGATGCTGCGCCGCAGCCAAGAACGCCTGCGCGGCATGATGCCGGGCGGCATGGGCTCCAAGCGCGGCTTCGCACTGTTGGGTGTGGTAGCACTCGGCGTGTGGCTGGCGACTGGCTTCTACCGGGTCAACCCGGATCAGCAGGGCGTGGTCTTGCGCTTTGGCGAATATTCCCGCACCACCATGCCGGGCTTGAACTACCACCTGCCCTCCCCGATTGAACGGGTGATCACCCCGGCCGTAACCCGGGAAAACCGCCTGGAAGTGGGCGGGCGCTCGACAGCGGATGGCCGCATCGTGGTCGACCGGGCCGCGACCGAAGAACGCTCCATGCTGACCGGCGACGAAAACATCGTCGACATCAGCTTCACGGTGCTGTGGCGGATTCGCGACGCGAAGGACTTCTTGTTCAACATCCGCGAACCAGAACGTCTGGTGCGCATCGCGGCGGAAAGCGTCGTGCGCGAGCGGGTTGGCCAAACCCAGATCCAGGTTGCCTTCAACGAAGGCCGTGGCCGGATTGAAGCCGACACCCTGCGCCGGCTGCAAGAAGTGCTGGATGAATACCGCGCCGGCATCGAAGTCCGCCAAGTGCAGCTGCAAGCAGTCGATCCGCCGCCCCAGGTGGTGGATAGCTTCAGCGAAGTGCAGTCCGCCCGCGCGGACCGCGAACGGCTGCGCAACGAAGCCGAAGCTTACCGCAACGGCATCTTGCCGCGGGCACGCGGTGAAGCCGAACGCTTGCTGCAAGAAGCCCAAGCCTACCGCGAAGAAGTGGTCAGCCGGTCAACCGGTGACGCGCGCCGCTTCACCGCAGTGCTAGAAGCCTACCAAGTGGCGCCAGACATCACGACCCGGCGCATCTACATCGAAACCATGGAACAGGTGCTGCGCCAGTCGCAGAAGATCTTGCTGGACAGCAACGGCAATGGTTCCGGCAGCGGTGTCGTGCCCTACCTGCCGCTGCCAGCGGTCACCGCGCGGCCGATGCCGGCCGCCCCAGCACCCGCCACGCAGGAGACCCGCTGATGAAGCCCCTCGCTCTCGGCGCTATCGCCGCCGTCGTCGCCGCGGTCGTGCTGGCAACCCAGTCACTGTTCATCGTCGAACAGACCCAGCAAGCGCTGGTGCTGCAGTTCGGTGAGCCGAAGCGCGTGGTCAAAGCGCCGGGCCTGCAGATGAAGCTGCCGTTCCTGCAGCAGGTCGTCTACTACGATGCCCGTCTGCTGGAAGTGGATCCGCCGCCCGAAAACGTCGTGCTGGCGGACAACCGCCGGATCGTCGCCGACAGCTTTGCGCGCTATCGCATCACCGATCCGCTGCTGTTCTACCAGGCCGTCAACAACGAGGTAAATGCGGCCAGCCGCATGAACACCATCATCAACTCCTCGATGCGCCGGGTGCTCGGCTTGCACGCGCTGCCGGCGATCTTGTCGGCCGAACGTGAGAAGATCATGTCCGACATCCAGGCGGAGGTGAACAACGCCGCCCGCACTTTGGGCGTGGAAATCGTCGACGTCCGCTTGCGGCGCGCCGATCTGCCCCAGGAAAACTGGCGCGCGGTGTTCGATCAGATGCGCTCAGAGCGTGCGCGCGAAGCGAACGAATTCCGCAGCCAGGGTCAAGAAGCCGCCCAGCGCATCCGCTCGGCCGCGGACCGCGAACGCACGGTGTTGTTGGCCGAAGCCCAGCGCGACGCCCAGATCATCCGCGGTGAAGGCGACGCGCAAGCGATCCGTATCTTCGCGGAAAGCTTTGGCAAAGCGCCGGAATTCTTCTCCTTCTACCGCTCCATGCAGGCGTACCGCGAAGCCTTGGCCAACGGCGACACCACCATGGTGCTCTCCCCGGACATGGAGTTTTTCCGCTACTTCGGCGGCGAGACGCCACGGGCCAATCGCACCCGCTAACCCCCTATACCGTTTGATATAGACCCTGCGTTGCTTGGACAGCAGCGCAGGGTTCGCTACAGTCTCGCGCGGCCGGATCTCGGCACGGGGGTGGCGTTGGGCTTGTTGGCGCGCATCTGGGACGCGATTACGGTGGAGGTGACCGACACGGTCGCCACAGCAACCCCGCCGCGCGCGTGCTCGAACTGTCGCTGGTGGGTGCCGCCAGAAGCCCTGACCCTTGAGATCGTGCCAACCCGCAACGCGATCCAATGGGCGCAGGATGGCGGCTACGGCCGCTGCTGCGCACCCAAGGGCACCGAACGCAAACAAGCCAAACGCTTCACCTTGCCGAGTGCTATGTGCGAGGCGTGGTCAGATCGCGATTTCTAGTGGCGGCTGGCTCCCTTATCCAACCGGTCGCGGCCGGCGTGCTTGCCTCGGTCGTTGGTTTTGCCAGCACCTTCGCACTCGTACTGCAGGGCTTGAGTGCGGTCGGTGCTTCGCCAGCACAAGCTGCCTCTGGCTTGGCGGCGATCTGTCTGGTCAAGGGGTTGGTGGGGCTGGTGCTGTGCTGGCGCTGGCGGCTGCCGATTGCGGTCGCTTGGTCGACGCCAGGGGCCGCGCTGTTGATCGCAACCGGCACGTTGCCTGGTGGCTTCCCGGTTGCTGTGGGCGCGTTCCTGGTCGCAGCGGCGCTGATCGTGTTGGCGGCGCTGTGGCAGCGCTTGGCGGCTGCGGTGGCGGCGATCCCACCGGCGATTGCAGCCGCGATGCTGGCCGGCGTGCTGCTCGATCTCTGCCTTGCGCCGGTGCGCGCGGTCCAAGCCCTGCCGGTGGAGGCGGGCGCGATCATCCTGGTCTGGCTGGTCGCCTGGCGCTTTGCCCGGCTCTATGCCGTCCCACTCGCCGTGGTCGCGACCGGGATCGCGATTGTGCTGACTGTGCCGGTGCCCGCCGGCAGCTTTGCGGACGCCGGCCCGCAGTTGGTGCTGGTGACCCCTGCCTTCACCCTGCAGGCCGCGATCGGCATTGGCCTGCCCTTGTTCCTGGTCACCATGGCCGCCCAGAACATCCCGGGCCTGGCTGTGCTCAGCACCAACGGCTACCGCGCCCCGGTGCGGCCGATCTTTGCGGTGACCGGCACGGCCAGCGGCGTGATCGCCCTGTTCGGTGGCCTCAGCATCAATCTGGCCGCGATCACCGCAGCACTCTGTGCCGGGCCAGACGCCCACCCGGACCCCGCGCGTCGCTGGATCGCCGGGCTGACCGGGGCGATTGGCTATATCCTCTTGGGTCTCGGTGCTGGGCTCGCGGCCGCACTCGTGGCGGCGGCACCGCCGATCCTGATCCAAGCCGTCGCGGGCCTCGCACTCTTCGGCAGTCTCGCGGCGGCCCTCGCCGGTGCGCTCAGCCAGGAGCCGGACCGCATCCCGGCGATCTTGACCTTCCTGGTCACGGCATCGGGCGTATCCGTGGGTGGCGTTGGCGCGCCGTTCTGGGGCTTGGTGGCCGGCGGCCTGGTCTGGGGGTTGGCGCGCGTGGGTCGTGCGGGCTAGGCGAACTGGGAACTCACCCCAGCGCTGGCGTCACGCGGTGCGCCAAGCTCCTCATAAAGCCCGAACGTCCGGTAGTAGCGCGTCGTATGCTCATTCGGGAGGCCCGCCAACGCTTCTAAGGCTGCTTGGTGATTGCCAAGCTTCTGAAGAATGCAGGCGAGAGTTAATGTAACAGCCAGTGTTAGGCTCGATAAATCAGGCTTGGTTAGTGACAATTGATACAAGCGTATAGCTTCCTCAAATTTGCCGCATCGTGCCATAGTTACTCCTGAAAATGCCAAGTAGTAACTACTGTTTGGATCAAGTTCGATCAATTCTGTACAGAGTGCTTGGATCTCATCTTGGCGATCTCTGCGCATAAATAATTCAACCAGGGTCACAATCAAATCGGAGTCTGTTTTGTTGTGCGTACGAGCCGCTTCGATCAGGTCAATCGCCCGCTCGGTCTCACCTTGATCGACGAGCACACCGGCCTGCGCCATCAGCGCTGAGGCACTGCTTGGGTGAGCGCGCCACATGTCCCAAGCCCGCGCGCGCGCCTGGGGTCCATGCGATGCGTCCAGGGCGGCCAGCGTTTCAGACGCCACGGCGCCGGTTACATCGGGCCGCATCAAGACTGCAATCGCCTTAGCAATACTCATAGCGCGGAGTCTACGCGGAAAGCCATCAATCCGCCACCCTTGCAACCCCTGTTCGGGCCAGCTCAGCGCGCTGGCATCTCCGCAGGGCGCGCGATATCATTGGGTCATGCTTTCGTTCAATATCTCTGTCGACGAAGTACGCCGACTTGACGCGTTTCTCGATCAAGCGGAAGCGCTGTTTCAGCCCTACGGCCTCTACTACGCAGACAATCTGCTGACGGTTGGACGCATCGTTGGGTTCTTGAAGGATCCACGGTTTCGCACCGCACTCACCCTGGGAGACCGATCGCGCTGGTATCACGATATCGCCTGGCGGGTGCACGTGTTGTGCTGGGCGGCTGAGCTTGGCATGCGGCAACCAGGCGATCTGGTGGAGTGTGGCGTGCTTGAAGGGTTCTCGATGGATGTGGTGTCGCGCTACGTTGATCTGGAGCAATCGGGGCGTGGGCTTTATCTCTACGATCTATTTCATGGCGCTGGCGGTGCCGGCCGCGGAATCGCAATGCCGCAGCACGACAGTGACCTCGCCTGGCGCGTTGAGCAACGCTTCAAGCAGTATTCACGCGCGCACGTGGTGCCAGGCTTCATCCCCGATAGTTTCCAGATCGCTCTGCCAGAGCAGATCTGCTTCCTCCACATCGACTTGAACGATGCAGCCGCCGAGACGGCCGCCCTCGACGGGCTGTGGGATCGGCTCTCGCCCGGCGCTGTGATTGTGTATGATGATTTTGGCTGGAATATCCACGCAGAACAACATGCCGCCGCAACAGAGGGATTGGCACGGCGCGGTGTTTCCATCCTCGAGTTACCGACCGGTCAAGGACTGGCGATCAAGCCCTGATACCGGGGCGATGATAATCGAAGGATGCGTCGTTGCGCCAAATTGGGCAGCACGAGAGTGGTCTGAGTTCGCTGCCACTGCCTCAGCCTCCTCTCACCTTGGTTTTGCACGCAAGGGCACACAACCGGGCGGCGTCACCTGGGCGTGATCTGCTCTGGCGCCCGGTGACACAAGCCGATACCCTTGATGTATGCTTGCTTTTGCACTCTCGCCCGATGAACTCAAGCGTCTTGAGGCGTTGCTCGATGACGCCGAAGCTCTGCTAAAGCCCTACGGTCTGTTCTACGCGGACAATCTGTTAACCGTCGGCCGGATGGTCGGATTTCTGGAGGACCCGCGCTTTCGCACCGCCCTGACGGATGCGGATCCAACGCGCATGTTCGCGGCCATGGCTTGGCGCATCCATACCCTGTGTTGGGCTGCCACGCTTGGCCTGCGTCAGCCCGGGGACCTGGTGGAATGCGGCGTGCTCGAAGGCTTTTCGATGGATGCCGTCGCGCGCTACACCGACCTCGAGCAGACGGGGCGCAGCCTTTACCTCTACGACTTGTTCGATGGCGCGGGCGGTGCGGGACGCGGCGTCGCCTTGCCCCAGCACGACAGTGATCTCGCCTGGCGCGTGGAGCAGCGCTTCAATCGCTACACCCGCACCAAAGTGGTCGCGGGGTTGGTGCCAGACAGCTTTTCAATAGCAGTGCCGGACCGGATCTGCTTCCTGCACATCGACCTCAACGATGCCGAGGCCGAGACCGCGGCCGTTGACGCGCTGTGGGATCGACTGTCACCCGGGGCAGCGATCGTCTATGATGATTTCGGCTGGCAATCCCACGCCAAACAGCATGCCGCAGCGACACGCGCGATGGCCCAGCGAGGGGTGGCGATCCTAGAGTTGC
>JAAFHH010000015.1 GCA_013297545.1 Alphaproteobacteria bacterium | reverse complement strand
CGCCGATACGCTCTATGACACCTATCTTGATGAAATCCGAAAGGAGGGTCTGATTCCATGACTGGCCATCGTCCATTCAGTACGTTGCGGGAGTCCGTGAGCCCCGAACGCCAGGCGCGCAATACCGCGGCGACCAAAGTGGCACTCCAGGAGCTCGCACTGCATGAACTCCGCCGCGCGCGCGAAAAATCCCAAGATGATTTAGCGGCGGCGTTAGGTGTTGGCCAACCCGCCGTCGCCAAGATGGAGCGCCGGACAGACATGTATGTCAGCAGTCTGCGCGGATACATTGAAGCGATGGGCGGCACGCTAGAGATCACGGCGCGGTTTCATGATACCGAAGTGGTCATCACGAATTTCGGTGATATCGCAAAAGAACCGGCTCTCAACCGGTAACACTGCTCACGCGTCGTTGATCGGCACCCATGGCATCCGTGCCACCGAAATCCCATCTTCGGCGAGCGCTTCGGCTTCCGCCGGCGTTGCTTCGCCATAGATCGGTTGATGTTCCACCTCGCCGTTGTGGATCTTGCGCGCTTCTTCGGCGAAGGCGGGGCCGACGTAGGTGTGGGTTTGTTCGACCATGCGGCGCATCTCGCGCAGCATCTGGCGCATCTGGGCGGGGGTTGGCTCAGTCGCTGCCGGGGTTTCGGACGGCGCTGTCGGTTCTGCGGGTGCTGGTGCGGCCTCACCCTCAACAGGGGCGACCGCGCGGTTGCGGCTGCTGACGACGTTGGGCGCCATGATGCCGCGCTCCACCCGGTGGTCGGCGCAGTGCGGGCAGAGCACTTCGCGCGCGGCGGCCAGCTGGTCGAACGCGTCACTGTTGCGGAACCAGCTGTCGAAGCTGTGCCCGTTGCCGCAGCGAAGAGTGTAGTGGATCATTGTTCTGATACGCGGCCGGCGCGCTGGCGGATCATGCCGCCAGCAGGGGGTCGAGGCCGCCCTTGGCGTCGAGCGCGTGCAGATCATCCGACCCGCCGATGTGCTGGTCGTTGATGAAGATCTGCGGCACCGAGGTGCGGCCACCGGCGCGCTTGACCATCTCCGGCACTTGGGCCGGATCGGCCAGCACATCGATTTCGGTGAAGGTGGCACCCTTGGCCGCCAGCAGACGCTTGGCGCGGGCGCAGTAGCCGCAGAACGGCGAGCTGTAAACTTCGATCTTAGCCATCGTGCGTCTCTACGTGCCGTCGCGACCGGCACAGGTCAAGGGGTGTTAGCTGCCCGGCCGCGGCACGCGGGCAAAACACACGACATCGACCCGGCTGGCCCCGGCCGCCAGCAAGGCGCGCGTGCAGGCCGCGAGCGTGGCGCCGGAGGTGTGGACATCGTCGACCACCAACACCGATAGGCCCTGCACACTGACACCGCGGCGGACCTGAAAGGCACCTTGCACCGCGCGCCGTCGCTGCGCCCAGCGCTTGCCAGCTTGGCTACCCGTACGCCGGCGCAGCAAGGCATCGGGGATCAACGGCGGGCGGATCGCGCGCGGCAGGCTCGCCACCATCGCGTGCGCCAACAAGGCGGATTGATTGTAGCGCCGGCGAAACAACCGCCAGCGGTGCAGCGGCACTGGCACCACGAGATCGGCCTCCCGCAGCAGATCACTGGCACTGCGCGCCATCCAGGCACCCAGTGCCGGTGCCAAATCCGTGCGGTCGCCGTGCTTCAACTGCCAGACCAGGCGCCTCGAACCATCATCGTAGAGCACGACCGCCCGGCCACGTTGCCAGGGCGGCGGCTTGGCCAGGCAGGCGAGGCAGCGGGCTTCCTGATCGGGCGGCGGCAGTTGGAACGGCTGGCCGCAGCAGGCACACGCCGGGTCGGTGATAAACCGCACCTGGCCCCAACAGGTGCCGCACAAGCTGCGCGGCGTGGTGAGGATCTGCGCACAGCCAAGGCAGCGCGGCGGCAACACCAAATCGACGCCTGCGCGCACGGCGGTTGCGACCAACCGAAACGCACGCCTGTGCAGCGGCAACGGCGGTTGCGCTGGCTCCTCGTCCCATGCGACGTCAGGGTGACCGTTTTCAAGGAACTCCATGACCGCCCCAGCTTACACACCGTCCGCCCCGAAGGCCCACGAATTGGCGCCGCTGAAGCAACTCGGCCCCTACCTCTGGCCACCGGGGCAGCGCGCCTTGCGCCTGCGGGTGATCATCGCACTCGCCTTCCTGCTGCTGGCCAAGCTGATCAACGTCGGCGTGCCGCTGTTCTACAAGGGGGCGGTGGATGCGTTGGGCTCGGCCCAGGCGATCATCGTCGTGCCGGTGGCACTGATCCTCGGCTACGCGCTCGCCCGCGTGCTGTCCCAGGCGTTTGGCGAACTGCGCGATGCGATTTTCGCCAAGGTCGCCCAGAACGCGGTGCGGGAAGTCGGCTTGGCGACCTTCCGCCACTTGCACGCGCTCAGCCTGCGCTTTCACCTGGAGCGCCAGACCGGCGGCATGACGCGCGCGATCGAGCGTGGCACCAAGGGCATCGAACAGCTGTTGCAGTTCATGCTGTTCAATGTGCTGCCGACGATCCTCGAGATCGCCATGGTCTCGGCGATCTTGTGGTGGCTGTACGACTGGCGCTTTGCGCTGGTCACGGCGGCCACCATCGTTGGCTACATCGTGTTCACCATCACGGTCTCCGAATGGCGCACCCAGTTCCGCCGGGAGATGAACGATCGCGACCAGGAAGCCTCCACCAAGGCGATCGACAGCCTGCTGAACTACGAAACCGTGAAGTACTTCGGCAACGAGAACCACGAAGCCCAGCGCTTCGACCGGGCACTCAGGGCCTACGAGACGGCAGCCGTGCGCAGCCAAACCTCGCTGTCCATGCTGAACATCGGCCAAGGTTTGATCATCGCGGTTGGCCTCGCCGGCGTGATGGTGATGGCCGGCATGGGCGTGCAAGACGGCAGCATGACCTTGGGCGACTTCGTGCTGGTCAACACCTACCTGATCCAGCTCTACCTGCCGCTCAACTTCCTCGGCTTCGTCTACCGCCAGATCCGCCAATCGCTGACCGACATCGCGGGCATGTTCACGCTCTTGTCCGTCAACCGGGAAGTGGCGGATGCCGCTGGCGCACCAGCGCTCAGCGTGCCCGAGGGCCGCGTCGCGTTCACCGGCGTTGCCTTCCACTACGATGAACGCCGGCCGATCCTGCACGACCTCTCATTCGAAATCCCGCCCGGTCACACGGTCGCGGTGGTCGGATCGTCGGGGGCTGGCAAGTCGACCCTGTCGCGCCTGCTCTACCGGTTCTACGACGTGACGGCGGGTGCGATCACGATCGACGGCCAGGATATCCGTAGCGTCCAGCAGGCGACCTTGCGCGCGGCGATCGGCATCGTTCCGCAAGACACCGTGCTGTTCAACGACACGGTCTACTACAACATCCTCTACGGCCGCCCCGATGCGACACCGGCGGAGGTTGAAGAGGCCGCCCGCATGGCCCGCATCCACGATTTCGTCGTGGCCCTGCCCGATGGCTACCAGACCCGGGTCGGTGAGCGCGGCCTCAAACTCTCCGGCGGTGAAAAGCAGCGCGTCGCGATCGCCCGCGTGATCCTAAAGCGCCCGAAAATCCTGATCTTTGATGAGGCGACGTCAGCGCTCGACAGCCAGACCGAACACGCGATCCAGGAAAGCCTGGATCACGTGTCCGCCCAGCGCTCCACCCTGGTAATTGCGCACCGGTTGTCGACGGTGGTGGGTGCCAACGAGATCATCGTGCTCGATCAGGGGCGCATCGTTGAGCGCGGCAGCCATACGGACCTGCTGGCGCGCGGTGCGACATATGCGGCGATGTGGGCACGCCAGCAGGAAGCGCGGGAGTAGGCTCGCGCCAGCCTAGCCCAGAACAATATCGAAAGACGCGAGAAGCGCGCCGGCTTCGATGCGATCGGCCGGCTCGAACGGGGCGACAACCGCCGCGCGCTGCCGCGCATCCTGCAGAGCGTTGAACAGCCCGTCGCGGTCATTGAGTGGCTCGCCAGCCACAAACAGCTGGGTCACCAGACGCTCGCGGTTGGGTGCTGCGATGGCGAAGTGGATGTGCGGCGTCCGGCTCTGGTAGGCAACGGGCCTGATGGTCCGGAAACTGTAGGTGCCATCGGGGCCAGTGGTGACCCGGCCGCGGCCTTGAAATCCTGGATCCCGGCCGGTCTGCTGATCGCGCGGATGATTGTATCGACCCGCATTGTCTGCTTGCCAGATCTCCACCACGGCATTGGCAACGGGACTGCCAGCGATATCGAGCACGCGTCCACGCACATGGGCGACACGCCCAAGTGCGCGCGCAAGCGCACCCTGCACCTGAACGAGATCCCAGTCCGTGTCGCCGGTCCAGTCAGTTGGATAGAACGGGCCAGGTGTCTGACGGGGGGTTGGGAACAGCGGGGTTTGGGCGCGCGCACCGGGCGCAAACACCAGTCCAACCGCTGCAGCGGCACCACCAAGCAGGGTGGCGCGTCGGCCAAGGAACGGTGTCGGGACACGCGTCATGGGAGCTCCTGGGGCATCACGACCAAACCGTGCCAACCGCCCGGCTCAAAACCGGTTCAGCAACCGATCGAGGTATTCTTTCTCGAGCCGCGGCCGGTCGGCATCCTGCGACCGCCGCAGCAGTTCTTCGAAGATGTCGCGCGCGCGCTCCACAGCACCAGGACCACCTGGGACGATACCGACGCGTTCGTCGCCATCGTTGGCGTTGCCTTGGGTGCCGAGTTGGCGGCCGAACGGGTCGGTCTGCGGGCGCTGCTGGGTTTGGCGCTGGTTCTGGCCGCCGGGCTGATCGCCTTGGCCGTCGCCTTCGCCGGCTTGTTGCTGCATCTGGTCGACCATGTCGCGGCCGGCTTGGCGCAGGTCTTCGAGCGCCTCGCTCTGGGGGCCAAGCGCGCCACCTGGGTCGCCGCTGCCGAGCGAGCGTTCGGCGTTGCCCATGGACCGATCAGCGCGGCCGAAGCCTTCCGGCACACTGCCGCGGCGTTCGCTGAACTGGCGCATCATGTCCTGCAGGCGTTGGCGCAGCGCCTGCTGTTCGGTCGACAGCCGCCCGCCTTGGCCCTGGCCTTGCTGATCGCCGGGGCCTTGGCCCGGTTGCTGACCCGGCTGTTGTCCTGGTTGTTGGCCGCGCTGGCCTTGTTGCCCTTGCTGGCCCTGCTGGCCGCGCTGCCCCTGTTGGCCCTGCTGACCTTGACGCTGCTGGCCCTGGCGCTGCTGGTTTTCCCGGAACGTCTCGTCCATCAAGTCTTGTTGGCGGCGCACCATGTCTTCGAGGTTGCGCAGCATCTCGCGCGCTTGCTGGTCGCCGGAGGGTTGCGGGCGGCCGGCGCGCAGGTTGCGCATCATGTCGCGCAGCTGGTTCAGCATCGCTTCGGCTTCTTGGCGCCGGCCCTGGCGCATCAGCTCGCGCGCTTGGTCGAGCATGCGCTGCAAGTCCTGGCGGCTCATGGTCTGGGTGTCGCGGTCGAAGTTTTGATCATCCGGGTTCTGCGGATTGCGCATGGCTTCTTGGATCAGGCTCTCGATGAACCGGTCCATCGCCTGCTGCAGTTCGCGCATCAAGCGTTCGAGTTCTTCTTGGGACGCCCCGCGGGCGAGTGCATCGAGCAGCGCCTGCTCGGCCGCGCGCAGATCGCGTTCGCGCTGGCCAACATCGCCTTCTTCCAGGTGAATCGCGAGATCCCACAGCAAGCGCTGCACCGGCTCGATCGCTTGCGGATCGCGCAGGCGGGCAGCCGCACTGCTGAGGCCAAGGATGATCGTCGCGTCGTTCTTGAAAAAGCTCGGCCGGCTGGCGATCCGGCGCAGCAGGCGGGCAATCTCCACCCGGCGCTGGGGCACGCGTACCAAGTCGCGGCGCTGTTCGACAATCGCGCGGGCGACCGGGTGGGTGAACGGCACTTCCGGGATCACCACCACCACCGGCTGGGCTTCCCCGCGCTGGCCGGCGGCATCGAGCGCGTGGAAGATCACTTCGGCTTCGGTGCCCGCCCACGGGTGCTGGGTGAGGTCGAGGGTGAGGACCCCTTGGTAGGCGCGGCCGGTCGCGGTCGACCCCACGTCCGGCCGGCGCCAGGCGAGCGAGACGGGGAGCTCCACCAGCTGATCCGGCGCATCGAGGAAGCGCACCGTCGCACCCGCGCGCTCAACGCCGTAATCGTCGCGGGCACCAACCTCGATCCGGATGGTGCCGCGCGGGCCGGGTTGCGGCGGCTGGATCAGCGCGATCGTCGGTGGGCGGTCCGGCACCAGCACGATCGGCCAGCTCGCCAGCGTGCGATCGCCAAGCGTGACGCTGAGCCGATCACCCGCAACCACGGTCGCTTCCGCCCGCCAAGTCTGGCCGTCGAGGGCGGTGAAGGGCACGCTGTCGTTAGACGCACTCAGCACCGGCCCGGTGCGCGCGCCGGAGACTTGCGCCGTCACCTTGCTGCCAGTCGGGACCGTGATCGTCGACCCGGGGGCGAGCGAGGCGGCAAACACCGGCGCTTGGCCGGTGTAGGCCGGCGGTGTCACCCACAGATCCAGTGCCACCGCCGCGGCGGAGCCAGCGAACGGCGATTGCGGCAGCACCGCGCGGGCAATGCGGGCACCCGGGTCCTGCCAGGCACTGATGCCCGCGACCACCAGCACAAGCAGGGTCAGCACGCGCAGGCCATAGGGATCGCGCCGCACCATGTCGGGTGCCGGTAGGCCGGCGCGGAACCGGCTGAGGCTATCGGCGATGCGCTGCTGGTGGGCGGCGAAAATCGCCGCTGCCAGCGGGTCGCTGCCCGATGGCCGGTCGGTCAAAGTCTCAATCGGCCGGTGCGAAAGACCGCTCGCGGTTTCAATCCGGCGCCGCACGTCGTCGTCGGTCGGCCAGGTGAATCCGAGCAGGCTTTGGAGCGTCGCGATCGCGATGCCGGCGACGATGAGGATCAGCGCGCCCAAGTGCACGGCGTAGGGCAGTTCCAACAACCAGTCGCTCAAGGCGAGGGCGAGGGCGAGCGACACCAGCAACGCCGCCGGCAACAGCCGTGGCCACAGCCGTTCCCACACCAGCGCCCCATACGCCCGCGGCCGGACGAACCGCAGGATGGGCGCTAACCGTGTGGGATCAATCGCCATGTCAGCCCGTCCAGTCTGGAATGGTTTCGTCAGCGAACAACGCTTGGATGCTTTGGCGCGGCTTCACCGTGCGGAAGTCGCGGCCGCGCACCAGCACTTCCGCCGGCTCTGGGCGGGAGTTGTAGGAGGAGGCCATCACCCGGCCATAGGCACCGGCGGTTTCAAACACAACCAGATCCCCCGCTGCCACGGGCGGCATCATCCGCCCTTCAGCAAACCGATCTGTACTCTCGCAGATGGGACCGACGATGTCGACCGGCTGTTCCAGGTGATCCGGCGCCGGTTGCTTGACCGGCCGCACGGTGTGCCAGGCGTTGTAGAGCGCGGGGCGGATCAGATCATTCATCGCGGCATCGAGGATCAAGAAGCGTCGATCGCTGCCGTCTTTAACATAAACCACGCGGGCGAGCAGCACGCCCGCGTCCGCTGTCAGATAGCGGCCGGGTTCGAACACCAGCCGGCAGCCGAGGTCCGCCACGGTTTCCCGCACAATCTGGGCGTAGTCTTCCGGCGTCGGCAGCACTTCGTCGCGATAGGGCACCCCCAGCCCGCCGCCGAGGTCGAGGCGGGTGATCGTGTGGCCGGCCGCGCGCAAGCCGCGCACCAAGTCCGCCATGCGCTGGAACGCTGCGCGGTAGGGGGCGAGGTCTTGCAACAGCGAACCCAAATGCATCGAGACACCGACCAGATCGATCCCCGGCAAGCGGCGCGCCTGCGCGAACAGGGCCGGGACCAGATCAATGTCGACACCGAACTTGTTGCCTTTGCGGCCGGTGGTGATTTTGGACAGGGTGCCGGCATCGACATCGGGGTTGACCCGCACACACACCGGGGCGACCGCGCCGCGGGCAGCGGCGATCTCCGACAGCACTGCCAGTTCGACCTCGGATTCGACATTGAACTGGTAGATGCCCGCCTCCAACGCTGCCGCCATTTCGTCAGCTGTCTTGCCGACACCAGCGAACACAATGCGATCCGCCGGCACGCCGGCGGCCTGGGCGCGCGCGATCTCGCCGGCCGAAACCACGTCTGCGCCGAGGCCGGTTGCCGCCAAGGTGGCGATCACGGCGAGGTTGGAATTGCTCTTGATCGCAAAGCACACCAGCGCATCGAGCCCGGCGACGGCGGCCTGGAAGCGCTTCGCCTGCTGGACCAGCTGGCTCGCTGAGTACACGTACGTGGGCGTGCCCACCGCGTCCGCAATCGTTGTCAGATCGACATGATCGGCGCTGTAGGCGCCGTTGACGTAAGCAAAGCCCATAGCGGCTAACCTTGTGGTCGCTGGCGCGGATACTCGCGCGGGAAGGTGGATGGGCGGCCGGGCGGGGGTTCCGGTTCGCCCTTGCGGCCGCAGGCAGCGAGGCTGGCGGCGAGCGCTGCGAGCAGAGCGCGGCGAGTCACGCTCATAGAAAGCGTTCCTTCGCGCGGGCGATCTGGTGGCGCACTTGGTCTGGTGCTGTCCCGCCTTCGCTGGACCGTCGCGCGACCGAGCCTTCGACGGTCAGCCAGGCGCGCGCGGCACCGGTGAGCCGCGGGTGGGCGGCGGCCAGCTCCGCGTCGCTGAGATCAGCGAGGCCAACGCCCAGATCCTCGGCACGTTTGACCAGTGCGCCGGTGATGTGGTGCGCCTCGCGAAACGGCAGGCCGAGTTCGAGGACCAGGTAGTCCGCCAGATCCGTCGCGGTGATGAAGCCGCCCTCGGCCGCGCGGCGCATCGCCTCGCGGTTGATGGTGAGATCACCGACCATGCCGGTGGTGGCGGCGAGGCAGAGCGAGAGGGTTTCCATCGCCTCGAACGCCGGTTCCTTGTCGTCCTGCATGTCTTTCGAATATGTCAGCGCCAAGCCCTTCAGCATCACGGTCAGGCTGGAGAAGGCACCGAGCAGCCGGCCGACTTTGGCGCGCACCAGCTCCGCTGCGTCCGGGTTCTTTTTCTGCGGCATGATGGAAGAGCCGGTGGTGAACGCATCACTCAGGCGAATGAACCGGTACTGGTTCGACATCCACAGCACGATTTCTTCGGCAAAGCGCGAGAGGTGCGTGCCGGTGATGGTCGCCGCCGCCAGAAACTCCTGCACGTGATCGCGCGAGGCCACCGCATCCATCGAATTCGCCATCGGCCGCTCGAAGCCGAGTGCCTTCGCGGTCATGGTCCGGTCGATCGCGTAGGGTGTGCCGGCGAGGGCTGCGGCACCAAGCGGGCTTTCGTTTAAGCGCCGGCGGCAATCGGCAAAGCGGCCCCGATCGCGGCCCAACATCTCGACATAGGCCAGGAGATGGTGGCCAAAGGTCACCGGCTGGGCCGGCTGCAGGTGGGTCAGGCCCGGCAGGATCGCATCCGCGTGCGCCTCGGCCGTGGTGATCAGGGCGCGCTGCAGCGCTTGTAAGTCGCCATCGATCTGGTCGCAGGCGTCCCGCGTCCAGAGTTTCATGTCCAAGGCGACCTGGTCGTTGCGCGAACGCGCGGTGTGCAGGCGCCCGGCTGGCTCGCCGATGATCTCGCGCAGGCGGGCTTCGATGTTCATGTGGATGTCTTCGTGTTCGTCCTTGAACACGAAGCGACCATCACTGATCTCTTGTTCGATCTGGGCGAGGCCACGCTGGATCGCGGCCAGATCGTCGGCTGTTAGCAGGCCGACGGCGTGCAGCATATCAGCGTGGGCGCGTGATCCCATCAGGTCTTGGCGGTAGAGCTTGCGGTCAAACCCGATCGAGACATTGATACGCGCCATGATCGCAGACGGCCCGCCGGCAAAGCGGCCACCCCACAGAGCATTGGCGGATGAGGCATCAGACATGGCGGTTCCTGGTCAAGGGTCGGATCTCACACGCCGCACTGTTTTGCTCGGCGTCAGCGTTGGTGGACTGTTCCCGGCTTCGGCCATTGGCGCAAGCCCCGCGCGACCGGACTTCCGCGGTGAGAGCCGGCCGCTGATCTGGCACGCGAGCCCGCGCCCGCTGCCCGATCTGCCGATCACCGATGCGGACGGTGCCGATGTTGCCTGGCAGCGCTTTGCCGGCCGGGTCGCGGTGGTGAATTTCTGGGCAACTTGGTGTGCGCCCTGCGTGAAAGAGATGCCGGCGCTCCTGCGGTTGCAGCGGGCGCGACCGGGTGTCGCGGTGCTCGCCCTCTCCCAAGACCGTGGCGGGCGAGCGGTGGTCGAGCCGTTCTATCGCACCCACGGCCTGACCGGTGGCCTCGACCTCTGGTTCGACCCGCGCTCGCGCTTAGGCCGGGCGATCGAGGTGCGCGGCTTGCCGACCACGATCCTGGTTGACCGCGTGGGCCGCGAGGTCGCCCGCCTGGAAGGGGCGGCGGACTGGGACAGTGCGGCGGCGCTTGCGGCTATCGACGCTGTCAGCTGACGCGTTAGTCGAACAGGCTGGTCTGGGCCGCTGTGGTCGCCTTCGCCTTCGCGGGCTTGGTGCCGAGGCTGACGCGGCCATCGCCGAGTTCAACGTCGATTGCGCTGGCACCTCTAACAGCGGCGACGGTGCTCAACACCGCACCCTCGCCATCGCGCACCACGGCGTAGCCACGCTGCAAGGTGGCACGGTAGCTCAAGGTCTCCAGCATGCGCGCCAAGCCCTGCACTTGATCCGTCGCCGCGCGGTGGTGGCGCGGCAGGGTCGCGTCCAGTCGGCTGCCAAGGTCCTGCAGCCGGGCGCGCTCAAGCGCCAGCGCGTGACCGGCACGGGTGAGGGCTGCCTTGTGCGCTTGGTCGAGCGCTTGGGCCGCAGCGGTCAGGCGGGTGCGCGCCAATGCCACTTGTGTGCGCGGGTGCGGCAGGCGGGCACTGAGGGTCGCGACGTCGAGGCGGCGGCGCTCGACCATCGTGCTGGCGACCCGGGTCAAGCGTTCGCCGCGGTCATCCAGGCGCTGACGGGCTTGTTCGACAATCCCCGCCGGATCGCCGAGCCCGCGGCTGAGGGCCGCGACCCTGAGCCGCCGGTCCTCCACCGCACGCGCGAGGCCACCCACCAAACGCCGCGCAAGGTCGAGGGTGCGCTGCAGAAGCTCTGTGCGCACCGGCACGGCCATTTCGGCGGCTGCCGTTGGCGTGGGGGCGCGGCGATCGGAGACGAAATCGATCAAGGTGGTGTCGGTCTCGTGACCCACGGCGGAGATCACCGGGATTCGGCAGGCGGCGACCGCGCGCAGCACGACTTCTTCGTTGAACGCCATCAGGTCTTCGATCGACCCGCCGCCGCGCGCGACGATCAGCACGTCCGGGCGCGGCACCCTGCCGGCCGGCAGCCGGTCGAAGCCGGCAATGGCGCGCGCGATCTGGTCGGCGGCACCAGCACCTTGGACAGCCACGGGCCACACCAGCACATGGCGCGGAAACCGGTCTGCCAGCCGGTGCAGAATGTCGCGGATCACAGCGCCGGTGGGGGAGGTCACCACGCCGATCACGGTTGGCAGCATAGGGAGTGCCTGCTTGCGCTCGGCCGCGAACAGGCCTTCGGCGGCGAGCCGGCGCTTCCTCTCCTCGATCAAGGCCAGCAGCGCGCCTTGGCCCGCGAGCTCGATCGTCTCCACCACCATCTGGTACTTCGAGCGATCGGCGTAGGTGGTGAGCTTGCCGGTCGCGATCACCTCCATGCCGTCTTCCGGGCGGATCGCCAGCTTGGCCGCCTGACCGCGCCAGCACACGCCGTCGATCAAGCCATCGGCATCTTTCAGCGCGAAGTAGAGATGCCCGGAGGAGTGGCGCTTGACGCCCGAGAGCTCGCCGCGCACCCGCACGCGCTGGAACGCCGTCTCGATCGTGCGCTTCACCGCGGAGGAAAGTTCGCCCACGGTAAACTCGGGCAGATTGCCGTCAATTCGGTCGCGCGGGCGGTCGGGTGGGGTGTCAGCCATGGTCGGCATGCTACAAGCCGCGGGCGCGAGGTCAACGGAGGTGACGAGCATGAAGGTTTTGGTGGTCGGCAGCGGGGGGCGCGAACACGCGCTGACCTGGGCGCTCAGTGCCTCGCCGGTGGTGACCGCACTCCATGCGGCCCCTGGCAATCCCGGCATCGCCGAGTATGCCACCTGCTGGCCGATCGCCGCCGATGATCTGACCAGTTTGGTCGCGCGCGCCGTGGCGGAGCAGATTGATTTCGTCGTCGTGGGGCCAGAAGCCCCCTTGGTCGCCGGCCTGGTCGACCAGCTGCGCGCCGCCAACATCAAGGCATTCGGGCCGAGTGCCGATGCCGCCCGCCTCGAAGGCTCCAAAGGGTTCATGAAGGATCTGGTCGCGCGCGCTGGTGTGCCGACCGCGGCCTATCAGCGCTTTACCGAGCTGGCACCGGCGCTGGCTTATTTGGCCAAGGTCGGGGCACCGATCGTGGTCAAGGCCGACGGCTTGGCAGCCGGCAAGGGCGTGGTGGTCGCGACCTCCCTGGCGGAGGCGGAAGCAGCGGTGCGGGGCGCGCTGGTTGAGGGGCGGTTTGGGGCAGCCGGCGCTGAGGTGGTGATTGAAGAATTCCTCGCCGGCGAAGAAGTCTCCTACTTCGTGCTGTGCGATGGCACCTTTGCCCTGCCGTTTGGCTCGGCCCAAGACCACAAGCGCGCGTTTGATGGCGACCAGGGTCCGAACACCGGCGGCATGGGTGCTTACGCCCCGGCACCCGCGCTGACACCAGCGCTGGAGGCGGAGGTGCTGGCCACCATCATCGAGCCAACCTTGCAGCAACTCGCCGCCGAAGGCTCGCCCTTCAAAGGGGTGTTGTTCGCTGGCTTGATGCTGACGGCGTCGGGGCCGAAACTGTTGGAATACAATGTCCGCTTTGGAGATCCGGAATGCCAGGCGCTGATGGTGCGCCTCATGTCTGATCTGTTGCCGATCCTGCTTGCCGCGGTTGACGGCACGCTTCGCCACATCACGCCGCGCTGGCGGTCAGACCCAGCACTGTGCGTCGTCATGGCCGCAGACGGCTATCCGGACCAGCCGCGCCAGGGCGCAGTGATCACCGGGATCGAGGCGGCCGCAGCAGTGCCTGGTGTCACGGTGTTCCACGCCGGCACCAGGCACGATGGCACTGCGTTGGTTGCAAGCGGTGGCCGCGTGCTCGGCATAGCTGCAACGGCGGCTGATCTGGCATTGGCCAGGGCCCAGGCGTACCGCGCGATCGACCTCATCCAGCTGCCCGGCGGTCATCACCGCCGCGACATCGGATGGCGCGCCCTTGGCCCAAATGGTGCATGATCTCCCGACCCGAGCATACCAAGGCCCCTCGCGATGCTGCCCTCGTTCGACTTGAACCTCTACGACGATCTCGACCCCGCCCCGCGGCTGCTGATGGGCCCAGGCCCGATCGACGCCGATCCGCGCGTGCTGCGCGCGATGTCAGTGCCCCTGCTGGGCCAGTTCGACCCACAATTCCGCCGCTTCATGGCGGAAACCCAAACCTTGCTGCGCCGGGTGTTCCAGACCGAGAACGAGGCGACCCTGCTGATTGATGGCACGGCCCGCTCGGCGATCGAAGCCGCCATGGTCAGCCTGATCGAGCCGGGCGACGTCGTCCTGGTCGCGAGCTTCGGCCGCTTTGGCCAGCTGAAGGCAGAGATCGCAGCCCGCGTTGGCGCGGATGTCCGCGTCGTCGAATGCCCGTGGGGCAGCGTGTTCGATACCGCGACCATCGAAGCCGCCTTGATCGAACACCGGCCCTCTCTGCTCGCGGTCTGCCACGGCGACACCTCGACGACGATGGCGCAGCCGCTCGCCGAAATCGCCCGCCTGGCACGCGATCACAACGCGCTCTTGCTGGTCGACGCGACCGCGACGCTGGGCGGCATGGACCTTGCGGTCGACGCGCTCGGCATCGATGTCTGCACGGCCGGCCTGCAGAAGTGCTTGGCCGGACCGCCGGGTATCGCGCCGATCACGCTCTCTCCCGTTGCCGTCGAGCGCATCCGCGCGCGCCGCCACGTCGAGGCCGGGATCAGAACGGCCAGCGATCTGCCGGCCAATGGCAAGCGCATCACGTCGAACTACTTCGACCTTGCGATGATCTTGGACTATTGGTCCGACCGCGCGCTCAACCACCACACCGAAGCGACCTCGATGCTGTACGCCGCGCGGGAATGCGCGCGCATTCTGGTGAAGGATGGGCTGGGGGCCGCGATCGCCCGCCACGCGCTCGCCGGCCACGCGATGGCGAGCGGGCTTGCCGCCATGGGCCTCGCCCTCTACGGCGATCAGGCAAACAAAATGCCGAACGTGACCGGCGTGCACATCCCCGCCGGCATCGATGGCGACGGCGTGCGCCAAGCGATGCTCGACCACTACGGCATCGAGATCGGCACCAGCTTCGGCCCGCTGCACGGCAAGATCTGGCGCCTCGGCACCATGGGCTACAACGCCCGGCGCGGCGCGGTGATGACGACGCTGGCAGCGCTTGAGGCGTGCTTGGTCGCCGCCGGCGCCAAGGTGCCGCAAGGGGCCGGGACCTCGGCCGCGCTTGGCGTGTTCCAGCGCGCGGGCAGCGGGCGGTAGGCTGTTGGCATGAAAATCACCAGCGTTGATCACTTCACCGTCTGGGTCGACTGGTGCAACTGGCTGCTGGTCCGGGTCCGCACGGACGAGGGGTTGGTCGGCTGGGGCGAAGGCTCCCTGCACGGGGATGTCAGGGCGGTTGCGGCTGCGATCGACAGCTACGCGGCGCATTTGATCGGCGAGGATCCGGCCGGACCCCAACAGCACTGGCACCGGCTCGCCAACATGTGGCGCTGGCGCGGTGGCTGCGTGATGCAGACGGCCTTGTCTGCCCTCGACATCGCGCTGTGGGATCTGGAGGGCAAGCGGCTGGGTGTGCCGGTGCACCGGCTGCTCGGCGGCAAGCAGCGCACCCGCGTGCGCGCCTATGCCAGCCACTGGCTGCAGGGGGTGGAAACCGAAGAGCAAGCAGCGGCCGGTGCACGTGCCGCAGTCGCCGCCGGCTACACCGCGTTCAAGTGGGTGGCGGTCACCTACGAACACCTGCGCGCCAATGAAACCGCGGCGATCGACCGCGCCGCCCGGCTGATGGCAGCCGCGCGCGACGCGGTCGGCTATGGCGTCGACATCATGGTCGAATGCTCAGAGTTCCTGTCCCCCCGCACGGCGGAGCGGCTGGACCGCGCACTCGCGCCCTACCAGCCGTTCTGGTTCGAAGAGCCGATCCCCTACGAGAACCCGAAGGTGATGGCAGACCTCGCCCAGCGCCTGACGACCCCCATCGCAACTGGCGAACGCCTGCTGTCCCGCCACGAGGTGCGCGAGCTCTTGGAGCGCGGCGGCGTCAAAATCCTGCAGCCGGACATCATGCACTGCGGCGGCTTCACCGAACTGCTGAAGATCGCGAGCCTGGCGGACACCTACTACGTGCCAATCGCGCCCCACAATCCAGGCGGGCCGATCTGTGTCGCGGCGTCGCTGCACCTGGCGGCGGCGATCCCGAACTTTCTCATTCTGGAGCAGATGGAACCCCAGCGCGCGGCACGCGACCGGCTGTCCACGCCTGCACTCACGATCCGCGATGGGTTCTTTGAGGTGCCGGATGCGCCTGGCCTCGGCGTGGAGCCCGACCTCGAAGCCCTTGCTGAGATGTCCCAGCAACCCCAACC
>JAAFHH010000149.1 GCA_013297545.1 Alphaproteobacteria bacterium | reverse complement strand
CCGACGTGCGCGGCTTCACCACGGTGTCCGAGTTGTTTGACGCCAAAGGCTTGGCGCAGCTGATGAACTTGTACCTGACGCCGATGACCGACATCGCGCTCGAAGAAAAGGCGTACATCGACAAGTACATCGGCGACGCGATCATGGCGTTCTGGAACGCGCCGGTGGATGTCGCCAAGCACCCGGATGCCGCCTGTCGCACGGTGTTGCGCATGCGCGACCGGATGCGCAGCCTCGCAGCTGAACTCGCGCCGATGCTGGAGGAGGCGGCGGCCAAGAAGTCGATCGAAAAAGGCTTCCCAGTGCCAGCGCCGAAGCTCGCGATCGGCATGGGCGTGAACACCGGCATGTGCATGGTCGGCAACATGGGCTCAACCCAGAAGTTCGGCTACACGGTGATGGGCGATACGGTCAACTTGGCGTCCCGCCTCGAAGGCCAGTCGAAGCCCTACCATGTCGACAACATCATCTCGGAAGCCACTGTGAAGGTGGTGGAAGGCTTTGCGTTCCTCGAAGTCGACCTGATCCAAGTGAAGGGTAAGACGGAGCCGGTGCGCATCTTCACCCTGGTCGGTGACCAGGCGGTGAAGGACAGCCAATCCTACCGCGACCTCAACAAATTTAATGATCAGCTGATGGTGAATTACCGCGCCCAGGATTGGGCCGGTGCCCGCAAGAGCATCGAGGCGTGCTTGACCTACGCGCCAGAATTCGAACTCGAAGGCCTGTACGAAGAATATTTGCTGCGCGTCGAAGGCTACGAAGAAGAACCCCCGGTGCCCGCTGGCGAAGTGTGGAACGGCGTGTTCATCGCCAAAACCAAGTAGGGCTGTGAGCGACGCGGCCACCGCCCCGCCGGATATTCCACAGGCACTGCGCCAGAACCCGCACCTGCCGGGCTGCCAGTTCCTGTCGGCCAGTTGGCGCAGCGGCGAAGCGCACACCCGCATGACCGCGGTGCTGGTGCAGCGTGCGGGCGAACGCGACCCGGTGCTTGCCCGCCTGATCGATCACGCAACTGGGCGCGAGAAGAGTGTGGCACCGCTGCACGAACTCGCCTTCACCGAACGCCAGCTGCGCCGGCTGTGGGTCAGCCTGTTCGCAGCCCCCCTGGCGCTCGCCTTCAGCGTCGCTAACCCTTGGCTCGGGCTGCCGGTGGTCGCGGTGATCGGCGTGGTCTGGGCCTACCACGCCTGGGCCGCGGTCGCGATGGATCAGCATTTGGCGAGTATCTGCCGGGCGCTGGTGGCGGCGTGAGGGGTCGCTGATCCGGCTCTTTTCCGATAGCGCGCACCCCCCGTCTCGCCTTGGGGGATTTGGTCGCAGTTGCGTTGGCGGCACTCACGGTTAAAATCCCCAGACAAAGAGTGGATAAGCCCACCGCTCTGGCTCAGTCGTTTTGGGGGAAATCATGACGCATGGATTTTGTGGCTGTGTGATGTGCGCGCAGGCGTTTGGCACCGGCACGCAGTCATCGGGGTTGGTTGGACCATCGCAGGCGTCCAACACGGCCCAACCGTTCGAAGCCGTGCTCGCCGGCGACGAGTCGCGCTGGAATGGCGGGCAGCCGCGCGGTGCGGATCCCGGTGTGATTGGGTTCACCATTCTGACTGCGTCGCCACCCCACGCGCAGGCCGCTGATCGGGTCGGCTTCACCCAGATGAACGAGGTCCAGACGCGCGGCGCGCAGGATGCCATCGCCCTGTTTGCAGAGTTCATACCGGTGCGCTTTGAGCAACGACCAGACACGGACGCGCGCGGGCAAATTCTGTTCGGCATGAACTCGCAAGGCGGCGTCGGGTCTGGGTACGCCTACTACCCCTCTCTTGAACCGATTGGTGGCGATATCTACCTCGCCACCGACCAAGCCACCAATCGCGACATGACCCGCGGGAATTGGGGCTGGCACACCATGATCCATGAAGTCGGCCATGCGGTCGGCCTGAAGCATCCTGGCAACTACAATGCCGGCGCTCCGGCAGGATCTGGTGGCGAACCGCCCTTCCTGCCGCCGGCGACAGACACGGCTCAGTATTCCATGATGTCGTACAATGTTCATCCGCTACGCATCAACTGCGTCACGCCGATGACCTACGATATTGATGCACTGCAAGCCATCTATGGCGCCAACCTCAGCACCAGAAATACCAATACCGTATATCGATTTGAAGGTCCGGCACAGCTGCAGTCTGTCTGGGACGGTGGCGGCATTGATACGTTTGATCTGTCTTACCGCACAACGGCGGTGGTGTTGGATCTGCGGGCAGGTCGGTACTCCTCAGTTGGGCGCAACGAAGATGGCGATCTGGTGCGCGATCACATTGGTCTGCCGAGCCGGGCGGTGATTGAAAATGCCATCGGCGGCAGTGGGGCTGACACCATCTTCGGCAACGCCGGTGCCAACAGCCTGAGCGGCAGCGGCGGCAACGACATCGTGCGCGGCGAAGGCGGGGCGGACACTCTCGACGGCGGTACCGGCGCTGATACGATGGTCGGTGGCGCTGCAAACGACACCTACTTCGTCGACAGTGCTGACGACCGCATCATCGATCAGGGCGGCACAGACGTCGCCATCGCCACCACGGCCGAAGCGCTCGCCTACCTCAACGCCAATCGAACCGCCCTTGGCATCGAAAGTGTGGTGAGCCGCGTGCCGGCCGGGCTGGGTGAGTTGGCCTTGACCGACGATGAGACGCCGGACGAAACGCCAGCATCAGACGCACCGCCGGTGCTGGTGAGCGGGCCAGCCACGGATTCCGCCGTCGATGCGCTGCTTGGCGATGGCGACATCGATGGCGGTGGCGGCGACGATACGCTGCGCGGTGGCAGCGGGTTCGACACGCTGAACGGTGGCGAGGGCAACGACCTGATCGTGGCTGGCCCCAATGGCTCGGCGATGGAAGACAGCAACGGCACCGACACGCTGCAAGGCGGTGCTGGCGACGACCTGTTCGTCATCAACAACCCGAACACCGTCATCGTCGAATCCAACGCCGCCCCGGCGTTGCGGCCGGCGCGCTTGGGCTCGCCTGGCAACGAAGTCGCCACCAGTTTGGCCAGCTTCACCTTGCCGAATGGCGTTGAGAACCTGCGCTTTACCGGCAATCTCGATGGTGTCGGTGCCGGCAATGCGCTGAACAATCGGCTGATCGGCAATGCGGGATCCAACCGGCTCTCGGGCTTGGCCGGCAACGATGTGATCGACGGTGCGCTCGGTGCCGACAGCATCTCAGGTGGTCCTGGCAACGATCAGATGTTCGGCGGTATTGGTGCGGACTCGCTGGTTGGCGGCCTTGGCAACGACACGGTCGCGGGCGAGGTCGGCAATGATGATTTGCGCGGCGACGACGTCATCATGGCATCAGCCGCGCGCTTCCAGCCCTCCACCTACCTGACCACCAACCGAGACGTGGCCGCAGCGGGCGTTGATCCCGCAACCCACATGTTGCAATTCGGCTTGCGGGAAGGGCGCACGCTGGACGGCACCAATCGCCTGTTCGATAGCGCAGCTTACCTGGCCGCGAACACGGACGTGGCGGCGGCGCGCGTCGATCCCTTGACGCACTATCTGCAGTTTGGCTGGCGTGAGGGCCGCGTCGCCTCGGATGGGTTCGACGGTCGGCTCTATCTGCGTCAAAACCCGGATGTAGCCCGTGCCGGGATCGACCCGCTGACGCACTACGTTCGCTTTGGGGCGAGCGAGGGCCGGGTGCCGCAACAGGCGGCGGGGGCGGATACGTTCCGGTTCGGCGACGGGTCGGGCGTTGACATCGTGCGCGACTTTTTGCCCGGCGTGGACCGCCTGACGATTTTGCAGAACCTCAACGGCTCAGGCATCAGAACGGCGGCGGACGTGTTGGCGCGGGCGACGCAATCGGGGGCTGATACGGTGATCGACTTCGGGCTCGCCAAGCTCGGGACCTTGGTTGGGGTCGCGGTGAGCGAGCTTGGCACCGGCATCGTGATCGGAGGGTAGAGCGGAGAAAAGGACATCGTGTCGTGGTCAGGCAATTCACCTGACCACGATGCGCGCTACCGCCGCTTGCCCGCGCGCTCGATCAGGGTGGCGAGGGCGCTTTTCAGGCCCGCCACTTCATCGTCGCTGTAGCCGGACAGCAGGGCGCGCTCAGCAGCGTCAGCGCGGTCGGTCAAGTCGCTGACCGTGCGCCGACCGGACTCGGTCAAGAACACCAGCACTTTGCGCCGGTCGTCGGGGGCTGCGCGCCGTTCGACCAGGGCTAGGCGCTCCATGCGGTCGATCACTTTGGTCAGGGTCGGCTGCTTGAACAGGCAGGCGTTGGCGAGTTCGGTGATGCCGACGCCATCGGTTTCCGCCAGCTGCGCCAGCACGCGCCACACCGGCACCGGCACGCCGCGTGGGCGCAGTTGGGCGTGGAAGGTTTCGGTCAGCGCGTGCGCTGCGCGGTGCAGCAGGCTGGTCAGACGATCGTCTGACCGCGGTGCGGCGGCTGGTTCGACTTGGCGCGCGAGTACAACCCGGCGCCGCTCGGGCACGGCCCGTTCGGCATGCTGCAGCATCAAAGCTTCCCCCCCATGGCGCCCGCGTGTCACCACCCGGTGCCAAGAACTCGCCGCGGTTGGCCCGCGGTCGAATCACTTGAGCTGCATCATTCCACCCTCGAACGGTGTTAGCCAGCCGAAAACGTATGCCTATGCCGCAAGCCGACGTGCGAGCCGGATCAACCAGCCGAGCACGGGCACGCCCTGGTAAACCTGCCGGCTCGCGTCCCAATGGTCGATGTGCTGGCTGATCCGGCCGTCGACGCTGAGGTGGATTTCGCTCATCCCCTCGATGACCATGGGCTGGCCGCGAAAGCGCGCGGTGAAGCGCCAGCGCAAGTACCAGCCCGCAGTGCCGTGCGCTTGATCCAGCACGTCAAAGCGCACCTCGTCGAGGCGATCGAGCGTGCGCTCCAGCATGCGCCGGAACGCTGGGATGCCGGTGATGTCGTGGAACGGATCTTGGAAGCGGAACTCTGGCGTCACCAACTGGTCGAGTGTATCGAGCTTGGCGGTTGCCAAGCCCTGCCAGAGGGCGATGTAGCGATCCATCATCGCTTGGTCGCCCGCGCCACCAGTTTGAGATAGAGCCCGCTCGGCAGCAGGCTCATCAGCTTCAGCACATAGGTGAACCGGCGCGGGAAGGTCACCTCAAAGCCGCCGCGATCAAGCCCTTGGCGTAGACGCTTGGCCGCGGCATCCGGCTCCATCAGCGCTGGCATCGCGAAATCGTTTTGGTCGGTGAGCGGCGTGCGCACGAAGCCTGGGTTGACGAGGGCAACCCGCACACCTTTCGGCTTCAAGTCCATGTGCAGCGCTTCAGCCATGTTGATCAGCGCGGCTTTGCTGGCCCCATAGGCCGCCGCCGTCGGCAGGCCGCGATAGCCTGCAACCGAGGCGACGATCGCGATCTCGCCACGCCCGCGCTCGACCATGCGCGGCACCAGGGCGGCCAGGCAATTCACCACTCCGCCAACGTTCAGCTGAAACAGCCGGTCGAACACGGTTGGATCAAACGTCGCCGCATCGAAGGGCTGGTGCGTGCCCGCATTCAAGATCGCCCGATCGATCGGGCCATGCGCCGCCTCGATCGCCGCGACAACTTGCGCGGTCGCCGCACGGTCCGTCACATCCAGGGGAAAGGCGTGCGTGCCAGCGCCCAGGGTCGCCAGCGGTTCGGCGGAGCGCGCACTGGCGGCGACCGTCCAGCCGGACGCGGCATGGTCAATGGCGACGGCGCGGCCCAATCCTTGGGAGGCGCCGGTGATCCAAACAATCGGCATAAACGGTGAGATATGCCTGACGCGCGCAGGGTCCAGGTCTTATCCCCACAAGACAGCCGCGCATTTGCAACATAAATGTAAAGGGACGCTGGTATGGAAGGCGTCACTCGGTGCCGCCCGCGGCGGCTCCCGTGATTTTGCTCCAGAGAGGGACGAGCCATGACCGAACGGAACTACGCAGGTATGACGCGCGGGGAGGCCTATGAGCTGTCCCAGGATATCGGCGTCAATACGTCCACCGTGCCGACGATCGGCGACGTGATCAACCAGCGCTTTGGCCGCCGCGATGTCCTGCGCGGCGCGCTCGGTGCGACTGCGGTTGCCGCGATTGCCGGCCCGATGGCGCTCGCCGCCTCTGAAGCCGAAGCACAGACCGGCCGTGCGCCGCGCATGGGCTTCAACTTCACGGAAACGGTCCATGGCGTTGACCAGAACCACCACGTGGCACCGGGCTACAGCGCCGATGTGCTGATCCGCTGGGGTGATCCGCTGTTCGCTAACTCGCCGGAATTCGACCCGGCCCGCCAGACTGCCGCCGCCCAGCGCCTGCAGTTCGGCTACAACTGCGACTACGTCGGCTACGCGCCGCTGCCGGGTTGGGGTTCGGGCAATGCGGACCGCGGCCTGCTCTGCGTCAACCACGAATACACCTCCGAAGAAGTCATGTTCCCGGGCGTGGGTCGCCAGGGCGAACAGGTTGGCTTCCCGAAGATGACCAAGGAATTGGTCGACATCGAAATGACCGCCCACGGCAACACGATCGTTGAGATCGCCCGTGGCCGCGATGGCAAGTACTCCTACGTGCGCGGCAGCCGCTTCAACCGCCGCATCACCACCCTCGACACGGTGATGACGATCTCCGGTCCGGCGCGCGGCCACGCCCGCATGCGCACCACGGCCGATCCGACCGGTACGCGCGTGATCGGCACCGTCAACAACTGCGCCGGCGGCATGACGCCGTGGGGCACGTACTTGACGGCGGAAGAAAACTTCCACGGCTACAGCTCCAACCGCGTGCCGGAAGGCCACCCGGAATTCGTCAACCAGCGCCGCTACGGCGTTGCGGAGCGGTGGTACAACTGGGCCGACTACTACGACCGGTGGGACGCGACGAAGGAGCCGATGGAATCCAACCGCTTCGGCTGGATTGTCGAAATCGATCCCTACGACCCGACTTCGACCCCGATCAAGCGCACCGCGCTCGGCCGCAAGAAAAACGAAGGCGCTGAGTCCATCGTCAACAGCGATGGCAAGGTCGTCATCTACATGGGTGACGATGAGCGCTTTGAATACGTCTACAAGTTCGTGACCCGCGACTCGATCAACCGTGAAGATCGCCGCGCCAACAGAAACCTGTTGGACAACGGCACGCTCTACGTCGC
>JAAFHH010000148.1 GCA_013297545.1 Alphaproteobacteria bacterium | reverse complement strand
GCGGCGGGTCATGGATTGGCTGGCCCGGCATCGCAAAGTTAACTTTGATATGCGCGAACAGCTGATTGGCGGTGCTTCGATCGACGTGCACGGCACGCCGCTGACTGATGAAGTTATGGCCGATGCTATGGCCGCCGATGCGGTCCTGCTCGGCGCTGTTGGCGGGCCGAAGTGGGACGGGGTTGCCCGCCACCTGCGCCCAGAAGCCGGACTTTTGCGCTTGCGCAAGGAAATGGACCTGTTCGCCAACCTGCGCCCGGCCTTCGTTTATGACAGCATGACCGATTCCTCGACCCTGAAGCCCGAAGTGGTCAAGGGCCTGGACATCATGATCGTGCGCGAGCTGACGTCGGGGGTGTACTTCGGCCAGCCACGCGGTATCGAAACCCTGCCGAGCGGCGTGCGCCGTGCGGTCGACACGCAAGTCTACACCGAAATCGAAGTCAACCGCGTCGTGCGCGTGGCGTTCGACTTGGCCCAGCAGCGCCGCAAGAAGGTGCATTCCATCGATAAAGCCAATGTCATGGAAACTGGTGTGTTCTGGCGCGAGATCTCGACCAAGATCGGCAAAGAATACCCACAGGTTGAACTGCAACACATGTATGCCGACAACTGCGCCATGCAGTTGGTGCGCAACCCCAAGCAGTTCGACGTGTTGGTGACTGACAATCTGTTCGGCGACTTGCTGTCCGATGCGGCGGCGATGCTGACCGGATCGCTTGGCATGTTGCCGTCGGCTTCGCTCGGCGCACCCGACGCGACCGGCCGGCGCCGCGCGCTCTATGAACCCGTGCATGGTTCTGCACCGGACATCGCGGGCCAAAACATCGCCAACCCGATCGCCATGATCTTGTCATTCACCATGATGCTGCGCTGGTCGTTCGGCATGGTGGAAGAAGCTGAACTGGTCGAAAACGCGGTGAAAACCGTGCTCGGCACTGGCATGCGCACGGCAGACATCGCAACCGCCGGCACCGCCAAGGTGTCGACCAGCACGATGGGTGAGATGTTGCTGCGCGAACTCGATCGGTCGCCGGCGAAACTGGCGGGCTAACCCCACCCTCTGTCGTCACGGACCGCACGCAGCGCGATCCGTGGCGACAGTGTTGACAGCGTGCGGATGTTTCGCATCGATGCGCGGGCAGCGGCCATGCCCTGTGGCCCCCTCTCTCGCGCGCCGGACCCACCATGCCCCAGATCCGCCTGATCGATGCCGCCCTGCCCGAGTTCGGCGTGCCAGCGACGTGCCCGGCCTATGCGCCCGGCACTTTTGCTGCCCGCCTGGCCACGTTCCGCGCGCGGCTGACTGCCGCTGGCCTTGATGGTGCGCTGGTCTATGCCGACCGCGAACACAGCGCCAATCTCAAGTACCTCACCGATTTCGACCCGCGCTTCGAAGAAGCCGTGCTGATCCTGGTGGGCGATGCCCCGCCGGTGATCGTGACTGGGCCGGAGAACCTGGGCCTCGCCGCGGCATCACCCGTGGGGGCCCGCGCGGTGCTCTACCCGCCGTTCGGCTTGATCGGCCAGGATCGCACCAAGACCCCGCCGCTGGCCGACTTGTTGCGCGCGCACGGCATCGCGGCCGGCCAGCGCATCGGTGTCTGCGGCTGGAAGTACTTCGGCGCGGACGAAGCACTCGCCCCGCAGCTGTGGTTGGAGGTCCCGGCCTACCTGGCGGACACGCTGCGTCACGTGCTCGGCCCCAATGGCTCGGCGCTGAACGCGAACGCCATCCTGATGCACCCGACCACCGGCCTGCGCGCGACCAACGACCTGACCGAGATCGCCCGCTTCGAATTCGCCGCCTGCCATGCCTCCGAGGCGGTCAAGCGCGTGCTGCACGGCTTTCGCCCGGGTATGCGCGAACACGCCGGCGCCCAGCTGATGGCGCTGCCAGGCATTCCGCTCAGCTGCCACCCGATGCTGTCCACCGGGGCCAGAGCCTGGCAGGGCCTCAACAGCCCATCCGACAAACTGGCGGAGCGCGGCGACGCCGTCACCACCGCGATTGGCCTCGCCGGCGCGCTCAGCTGCCGGGCCGGCTGGCTGGTGGAAGACGCAAGCGAGCTTGCGGGGGTGGAAGACTACCTCGATCGCCTGGCGATCCCCTACTTCGCTTGCGTGGTGGAGTGGTACGAGACGATCGGCATCGGCGTGCCCGGTGGGGCGATCCACGACCTGGTGCAGCGGCACCTGGGCGATCCGTTCTTCAACGTGTTCTTGAACCCCGGCCACCTGCTGCACCTCGATGAATGGCTGAGCACGCCGATCTATCCGGGCTCCACGGAAGTGTTCCGCTCTGGCCAAGCCATCCAGTGCGACATTATCCCGGCGACGGGTGGGCCCTACTTCACCACCAACATCGAAGACGGCATCGCGCTCTTGGATGAGACCGGCCGTGCGCGCTTTGCGGACGCGTTCCCGGAGGCTTGGGGGCGGATCGAAGCGCGGCGGCGGTTCATGGCGGAGGTGCTGGGGATACGCTTGAAGCCAGAGGTGCTGCCGCTGTCGAACTTGGCGGCAGCCCTGCCACCGTTCTGGCTGCAGCCGAGGCGGATCTTGGCGCGGGTGTGAGGGCGGGGCAGTACACGTGTCGGGGATTGCAAGTCCGCAGGATCTTCGGCATTCTCTGCGCAGGTTCTTGACGCAGTTCCGGCACCGAAAGTACGAGCGATGTCCTCTGTGGCCCTGAAGAAGAAGCGATCGGCGAAAGCCTCGTCCGAGCTGCTGCCAGCGGACCGGATCTGGACACCGCGCTACAAACTCTCCAACGGCGTGACCCAGGCAGAGCTGAAGAAGGTGATCAACACCGTGATCTCCGAGCGCCTGAAGCGTGAGCGCGGCGCGTAGGCCCCGCTACGACGTCAGCGTCTTCATCAACTGCCCGTTCGATGAGGGGTACAAGCCGCTGTTCGAGGCGATCACCTTCGCGGTGCTGGCCTGCGGCTTCCACCCGCGCTCTGCCCTTGAGATCGAAAACGCGGCGCAGACGCGTATCGACAAGATCATGACCCTGATAGCCAGATGCCGGTACGGCATCCACGACATCTCGCGCACCGAGCTCGATGCGGCCTCAGGCCTGCCGAGGTTCAATATGCCACTGGAGCTTGGGATCTTTCTGGGCGCCAGGCAGTTTGGTGCCGGGCTGCAAAAGGAAAAGGCGTGCCTGGTGGTCGATCGGGAGCGGCACCGATACCAGAAGTTCATCTCCGACATCGCGGGACAAGACATCACCGCCCACGGCGGCCAGAGCGATCGAGCGATCGCCTGCGTGCGCAGCTTCCTCGCTGCAGACGCAGGTGCCACCATTCTGCCGGGCGGTGGGGCAATCATGCGGTCCTACCATCGCTTCTTAAGCGAGCTTCCAGCGATCCGCCAGGGTGCGCGGCTGGAGATCGTTGAGGTCACCTACACGGACTTCGTGACCATCGCCGCAGGATGGCTGCGTGATGAGTGGGTAAGTGGTGCGAGCTAGGATCACGCTTGAAGGCCCCGAGCCGATGTGAGAAAGGTTTTGGCGGCTAGTCGTTAGCAAATAGCGATTTGAATTTTCAAAGCAATGAACGGCGGATCGAAAATGAATGATTTCACACTTGGCCATGCATGTATGTTCTTGGCAGAATTTGGCGGGCTCGGCGTGCCACCGAACCAAATTCGGAATATGGAGAGATATTTTGAGGTAAAGATTGCTCATCGAGAAGATATAATTCGTACTCTTCTGCAAACTCCCGAGATATGTATCCTTTTTCTGACAATATTGCAGCGCAGGCAAAAACAAACGAGATAAGTTGATGATTGGCAAAGCGTGATGTGAGGACTCGGCGTCCTCTTTCCCATTCGGTGTTGAATACACCTGTTGCCCAATAACCCCTCACATCGCCGCGCGTGGATGGGTGTTCGCGTGCACCTCCACCAGACGCCTGGGATCGACCGCCGTATACCGCTGCGTGGTCGCCAGCGACGCGTGCCCGAGTAGCTCCTGGATCGCGCGCAGATCCCCGCCCTCCGCCAGTAGGTGCGTGGCAAAGCTGTGCCGCAGCGCATGCGGCGTCGCGGTATCCGGCAACCCGAGGGCCACCCGGAGTACCCGCACTGCCCGCTGCACCACGCCGGGGTTCAGCACCCCGCCGCGCACACCGACGAACAGTGGGTCATCGGGGCCGAGCGGGTGGGGGCAGAGGTGCAGGTAGGCGGCAACGGCATCCACCACCGCCGGCAGCACCGGCACCACGCGTTCCTTGTTGCCCTTGCCGATCACCCTGAGCGTGTCACCGGTGGGTGCTTGGCGGCGGGTCAATGCCAGCGCCTCACCCAGCCGCAATCCGCAGCCGTAGAGCAGGGTCAGCAAGGCCAAGTCCCGCGCGCCAATCCACGGCGCGGCGGCGAGGCCGGCGACGAGTTCCAGCGCGTCGGCCGCTTCCGGGATGGTGAGTGCCTTGGGCACCGCTTTCGGCTGGCGCGGCGTGCGCACCGCCGCCATCACCGGGTTGTGCACATAGCCCGCCTGGTCGAGGTGCCGGAACAAGCCCCGCAAGCTCGAGAGGTTGCGGGCGAGCGACGACTTCCCAATGCCGGCCTCAATGCGGGCGGCCAAAAACCCGCGGATGTCGGCCGGCTTCAAGTCTCCAAGGCTTGCGAGCCCCGGTTGGCCGCCGCGGTGGTGGGTGAGGAAGGTGCAGAACGCCGCGACATCGCGGGCGTAGGCATCCAGCGTGTGGCCAGAACAGCGCCGCTCGCGCGCCAGCCAATCGAGCCAACCGCGGATCGCAGCTTCCGCGTCGGGGGCGGCGTCGAACGGCAGGGTCGCGACCGCTACTCCGGCAGGTCGAGCCATGCCCGCACCAAATGCTCGATCACGCCGGCCAGGAAGGCGAGGAGCTCCGTGCCCTGGCCCGGGTTGAAGGCGTCCGGCGTGCGTGCGCCCAGTGCGAGCACACCAGCCGGGCTGTGCTGGGAGAAGCGCAAGCGCACCAGCGCGTCGGAGCGCACGAGGCCGGCGGCAGCCGCGCCGAACAGCACCGGGTCGCCCACTACATCGCCGCGTAAGATCACATCGCGGCCCGGGCCGATCAGCTGGTCGGTCGTGCCCGGCGCCAGGATCTGCACACCCGCGCGGATCACCGCTCCCGGAATGGCGTCGGTCGCCCCGTGGGTGGCTTCTAGGCAGAGGCCAACCGCGTCGATCTCCAGGATCAAGGTCAATTCCTGGATGATCACCTGGATCAGCTGTTCAAACCCGCGCGCGCCCAGCAAGGCGAGGACGGCCTGGTGCACCCGGTTCTGGATCACCTGGTTCGCGCGTGCCGAATGCAGCAGATCGCGCTGCACCGTCTTTAGCTGCTGGTGATCGTTGCGCAGCCGGTGCAGCAGCACGGACTGCAGGTCGACCACCTGGTCGCCCAGCGTGCGATCAGGCACCGCCATGCGGTCGAACAGCTCGGCCCGGTTTAGAAAGAAGCGCGGGTGGCGGTCGAGGTAGGCTTCGACATCGCCGGAGGACAGCACGCGCTGCTCAGGCTGCGGTTGGGGCTCGGCACTGCTCATTGGTCGAGGATCGTCTGGCCGGTCTTCGCCCAGTCCGACACGAAGGCGGCCAAGCCTTTGTCGGTCAGCGGGTGGCTGTACATCTGCTTCAGCACGCTTGGCGGCAGGGTGACGACATCGGCGCCCAACTTGGCAGCCTCGACCACATGCATCGGGTTGCGGATCGAGGCGACCAGCACTTCGGTGTGGATCGCCGGGTAATTCGAATAGATGTCGACGATGTCGGCAATCAGATCCATGCCGCTCGATCCAACATCATCGAGCCGCCCGACGAACGGCGAGATGTAGGCGGCCCCGGCCTTGGCGGCGAGGATTGCTTGGGCGGCGGAAAAGCAAAGGGTCACGTTTACCTTGGTGCCGGCGTCAGACAGCGCCTTGCAGGTCTTGAGGCCGTCTTGCGTCAGCGGCACCTTCACCACCACGTTGGGCGCGATTTTGGCCAGACGCTGGCCTTCCTTCAGCATGGTTGCGAAATCGGTCGCCGCCACTTCGGCCGAGACCGGGCCCGGCACCGCGCGGCAAATCTCCGCCACCAGATCGACGAATTTGCCGCCCGATTTCAGCACCAGCGAGGGGTTGGTGGTCACCCCATCCACCAAGCCGGTGGCGGCGAGGTCGCGAATCTCGGCAAGATCGGCCGTGTCGATGAAGAACTTCATGATCCCTCTCAGCGGCCCTGGCCGTCTCAATCCCGTGGCCGGGCGCTGCTGCCTGACCGAACGGGGCCGAGTCTAGCCGATGCCATCGCCCCTCGCCACTCTGCGCCGGGTGCCGGTGCTGCTGCCGTTGCCGCTGGCCGGCGCCTATCACTACGCCGTCCCCACCGATTGGCCGCTGCCAGAGCCGGGTACCATCGTCTCAGTTCCTTTGGGCCCCCGGATGGTGACGGGGGTGGTGTGGCCAGACGCGGTCGCGGCCCAGGTGGATGATGCGAAGCTGCGCCCGATCGCGGAACGGCTGGAGGCACCCCCGATTCCCGCCAGCATCCTCAGCTTCGTCGACTGGGTCGCGCGCTACACGCTTTCGCCGCCGGGGTCCGTGCTCAGAATGGCGATCAGCGTGCCCGGTGCCTTGGCGCCACCGCCGCCGATCGAAGTGCTGCGGGTGGGCGCACCGCCCGGAAAACTCACCCCGCAGCGGACCCGTGCGCTGGCGGTGCTGGCCGAGCATGGCAGCATGCGCCGGGCTGATCTAACTACCGCGGCCGACGTCTCCCCCGCCGTCATCAAAGGTTTGATCGAGGCGGGTGCGATCGAAGTGGTCGGCTACGGCGAAGACCAGCTGCCGGACCCGCCGCGGCCAGACTGGCAGCGCCCTGGCCCCACCCTCTCGGCCGACCAGAGTGCTGCGGCCACAGCCCTCTGTAGCGCCATCGGCCACGGGTTCTCCGCGACTTTGCTGCGCGGTGTCACCGGTTCCGGCAAGACGGAAGTCTACTTCGAGGCGATTGCCGCGTGTCTGGCTGTCGGCAAGCGGGCGTTGGTGCTGTTGCCGGAAATCGCGCTGTCCGCCCAGTGGCTGGACCGGTTCGAGGCGCGCTTTGGCACCGCCCCGCAGCCGTGGCATTCGGGCCTTGGACCCGTCGAGCGCCGGGCGGGATGGCGGCGGATTGCGCGGGGCCGCGCCGATGTCGTGGTGGGTGCGCGTTCCGCCCTGTTCT
>JAAFHH010000146.1 GCA_013297545.1 Alphaproteobacteria bacterium | reverse complement strand
CACAGCGCGGCGGGGTGCTGCGCCGCAATCCGGCATTCAGCGGCCCCGCACCAGCGTTCAACGAAATCAACATCCGCTTCATCGCCGATGATCGCACGACCGATTTGGCGCTGCGGGCAGGCGAACTCGACTTTGCGATCCTGCCGCCGGCGGTTGCTGATCCGATGCGCTTGGTCGCTGGCCTCACGGTGTCGGACCAACCGTCGATCGCTTACGTGTGGCTGGGCATGAATGTCGAGAAGGCGCCGTTCACGGATATCCGGGTGCGCCAGGCCATTCGCCTCGCGCTTGATGTGGATGAGATGCTGATCGCCGGTTACGGCGGCAAGGCGCCGCGGCTCAACACGTTGCTGCCGCCGCAGATCTTTGGCCACTGGGCCGAAGCGCCAGTCTATCGCCGCAATGTGGCGCAGGCCCGCGAGCTGTTGGCCGCAGCCGGGGCGCGTAACTTGCGCTTCAAGCTGTTGGTGCTGAACACGCCGGGCAACCAGGCGATGGCGCAAGTTGCCCGCGCGCGCTTGGCAGAAGTCGGCATCACCCTCGACGTCGACGCCCAGGAAGGCGGCACCTATTGGTCGGCCGGCGAAGGCGACAAAGCCCGCGACCTCGACATGTTCTTGCTGCGCTTCAACGGCAAGCACGACCCGAACTTCATCATGCAGTGGTTCGTGCCCGGCCAGATCGGCAGCTGGAACTGGCAGCGCTGGAACAGCCCAGACTTCCAACGCCTGTACGATCAGGCGGGTGCGGAACTCAACCGCGACCGTCGCCGTCAGCTCGTCATCGAAGCCCAGCAGCTGATGGACCAGAGTGCCGCGTTCATCTGGCTGACCAACGAGGCGAACGTGCTGGTGCACCGGTCTTGGCTGAAGCCGGCTGGCGTGCCGGGCTGGCTCGACTGGCAGTACGATAACTTCGCGGTCTAGGGCGGGGTCCGGCCGATGATGGGTGGGACGGCTGGCTACCTCGCCAGCCGCCTCGTCACCACGGTGCTGATTGTGTTCGGCGCGATGCTCTTGCTGTTCAGCTTGAGCGTCATCGTCCCCGGCGACCCCGCAACCGCGCTGATCGGCCCGCAAGCAACCGCGGCCTATAAGGCGCAAGTGATCGCCGAAATGGGGCTGGACCAGCCGGTGCATATCCGGCTCGTCCGCTTTTTCAGCGCCGTCTTGGCGGGTGACCTCGGCACCGACGCGCTCACCGGACGGCGGGTCGCGACCGTGGTCGGCAGCGTGCTGCCCTACACCTTCCTGCTGACGTTTCTGGCGATTGGGCTTGCCGTGCTGATCGGTGTGCCGCTCGGCTGCTTTGCTGCGACCAACCGCGGCAGTGTGTTCGATCACGTGCTCGCCTTCATCAGTGTGGCGTTTATCGCCATCCCGAGCTTTGTGATCGCGATCTTCTTGCTGCTGATCTTCACCATCTGGCTCGATTGGTTACCCGTGCTCGGCACTGGCACGGCGGGCGACTTCGTCGATCAGGCCAAGCGCACGATCTTGCCGACAGTGGCCCTAGCACTCGGCTGGATTGGCTTCATCGCGCGCCTGGTGCGATCGTCCATGCTGGAGGTGATGGGCGAGCCGCACATCCGCACCATGCGCGCGTACGGCATCGCGCCGTGGCTGATCACCTACAAGTACGCCCTCAAGAACGCCGCGATCCCGACGATCGCGATCCTCGGTATGGGCGTTGGCCGGCTGCTCGGCGGCGCGGTGTTGGTGGAAATCGTGTTCGCGCGGCCGGGTCTCGGCCGGTTGATCTACGACGCGATTTCCGCGCGCAACTACCCGGTGCTGCAGGGGGCTGTGCTGGTGGTCGTATTGGTGTTCGTGATCACCAATCTGATCGTCGACTTGAGCTATTCCGCGATCGATCCGCGCATCCGCACCCAGGCTGGGCGCGAGGCGCTGCCGCGATGAGCCCGCCCACGGGTGCGATCCCGGTGATCGTGCGGATCTTGTCGACCGTCGGCGGGGCGGTCGGTGCCGCGATCGTCCTCGCCGTGGTGGTGGCAGCCGTGTTCGCGCCCTTTGTTGCGACCCACGATCCCGATGCGATCAACGTCTTCCAGCGCTTTGCTGATCCGTCATCAGCCCATTGGCTCGGCACCGATCAACTGGGCCGCGATCTCTACAGCCGCCTGGTCCATGGCGCGACTGTGGCGATGGCGGTGGCGCTGGCCGCGATTGGCATGGCGCTCACCATCGGCACCTTGCTCGGCATCGCCGCTGCCCTGGTCACTGCCCGGATCGAGCGGTTCATCTTGATCTTGTTCGATATCATCGCCTCGTTCCCGAGCCTGGTGCTGGCGCTGGCTGTGGTCGCGGTGTTTGGCCCGTCGACGGTGTTGGTGGTGATCATCGTCGGTGTCACCTTGATCCCGCACTTCGGGCGCGTCGCGCGCGCTCAGGTGCTGACTTTAAAAAACGCGCCGTTCATCGAAGCCGAACGTCTGTTGGGCGCCAGCACGCTGCGCATCGTGTTCCGCCACTTCATGCCCAACATCGCCGGGCCCCTGGTGGTGCTGGCGAGCATGGATATTCCGGTGGTCATCACCATCGAGGCGGGCCTGTCGTTCCTTGGCCTTGGCGTGCGCCCGCCGCTCGCGAGCTGGGGCGGGTTGATCTATGACGGCTATTCGTTCCTGTCGGACAGCAAGATCCCGGTGATCATCTCCAGTGCCGCGCTTGGTCTCGCGACCTTGGGCTTCACGCTGTTTGGCGAGGCACTGCGCGATGCGGTCGACCCCCGCTTGAACCGGGATCCGTGACGTGAACCCGCTGGTCACCATCCGCGGCTTGTGTGTCGATGCCGCGACATCCGCTGGCACTGCGCACCTGCTGCGCGGGGTCGATCTCGATATCGGCCGCGGACGGATTGTGGGCGTGGTGGGGGAGTCCGGCTCTGGCAAAACCACGCTCGCGTCTGCCTTGCTGCGGCTGCTGCCGGCCAACATCTCGCGCATCAGCGGCGAGATCCGGTTTGATGGCGAGGATCTGCTCACCCTCGACAGTGCCGCGATGAGCGCCTTGCGCGGCACCCGGATCGCGATGATTTTTCAAGACCCGATGACGGCACTCAACCCGCTGTTCACCATCGGCACGCACTTGGTCGATGTGCAGCAGCGCGGCACAGCGGGCCTGTCGCGCCGCGATGCGCTGACGCGTGCAGAAGCCATGCTGACCACGGTTGGCATTCCCGATCCGAAGCGCCGGCTCAGTGCCTATCCGCATCAACTCTCCGGCGGCATGCGCCAGCGCGTGATGATCGCGATGGCCTTGCTGGTCGAACCCGATCTGCTGCTGGCGGATGAGCCGACGACCGCGCTCGACGCCACGGTGGAAGCCCAGATCGTCCAGCTGCTCAGCGATCTGCGCAAAGACTTCGCCGGCTCGATCCTGTTCATTTCCCACCACCTCGGTCTGGTGGCGGAGCTGTGTGACGATCTGTGCGTGATGTACGCCGGCACGGTGGTGGAGACGGGGCCAGTGGCGGAGGTGCTGGCGCAGCCCAAGCACCCCTACACCGCCGCCCTGCTCGCCTGCGAGATCGACGATGGTGACACCGGGCGGCTCACCTCAATCGCGGGCGAAGTGCCGAGCGCGCTGAGTACGCCCCCCGGCTGCGTGTTCGCCAGCCGCTGTAGCCACCGCGTGCCCTTGTGCGATCACGCCCCGCCACCGTTCGAGCAGCTCGGCACCCGTGGTACCGCCTGCCTGCGCCACCGGGACTTGGCGTCATGACCACACCGCTGGTCGCGTTCCGCGACATCCACGTCACCTTCGCCGGCCGGGTGCATGCGCTCGCCGGCATCGACCTCAGCATTGCCGAGGGCGAAATCGTTGGGCTCGTGGGGGAATCTGGCTCTGGCAAGACCACGCTGTGCAAAGTGCTGACCGCGATGGTGCGGGCAACCTCCGGCACGATCGAGGTGGCGGGCGAGCCGCTCGCCGCCCGGATCAAACGCGATCGCCTGGGCTTTCGGCGCAGCACCCAGATGCTGCTGCAAGACGCCGTCGCCTCCCTCTCGCCGCGCATGCGGGTGCGCGCGTTGATCGAAGAACCGCTGACCATCCACGGCCTCAACGCGGCCGAGGGCAAGGCCCGCATCGAGGTGCTGCGCCAGCGCTTGGGCCTGCCGGCGGAGGCGTTGGACAAGTACCCGCACCAGATTTCTGGTGGCCAGGCGCGCCGGGTCGCGATCCTGCGCGCGTTGATCTTGGCACCCCAACTGATCGTCGCTGATGAGCCGACGGCGGGCCTCGATGTCTCGGTGCAGGGCGAGCTCTTAAACCTGCTGCTCGACCTGCATGCGGAATTCGCGCTCACCTACCTGATCGTTAGCCACAACCTCGCGGTCGTGCGCCGGATCACCCAGCGCACGGTGGTGATGTACCTCGGCCGGATTGTCGAAGCGGCCCCCACGGCCGCGCTGTTCGCAGCACCCCGGCATCCCTACACGGCGGCCTTGCTGTCAACCCACCCCTCGGTCGACCCAGCCAAGCGGCGCGAGCGCATCGTGCTGCAGGGCGAGATCCCGAGCGTGATCGACCGGCCAAGCGGGTGCCATTTCCACACCCGCTGCCCGCACGTGCAGCCGCGCTGTCGGGTCGACGACCCGCCGCTGGTCACGGAGACCAGCGGCCGGCAGGTGCGCTGTCACTTTCCGCTGACGGCTGCTTAGCCGAGGATCGCCCCCAGCATCCAGGCCGCCTTCTCGTGCGCTTGCACGCGTTCGGTGGCGAGGTCTTCGGTGCCGGCGTCATCGGCGTCGTCTGCGGCTTCGATGACTTCGTAGGCGGATTTGGCGACGGCGCGGTGGTCGTCGCGCAGTGCTGCGACCATCGCGATCTGGTCGACGACGGCGCCATCGGCGCTGATGGTCGCGAGTTCGGCGTAGCGCTGGAAGCTGGCAGGCGCGTCGACACCCAGCGCGCGCAGGCGTTCGGCCAACTCATCGGCGGCCTCATAGAGTTCGTCGTACTGACTCTCAAACAGCTCGTGCAGGGCAACGAAGTTCGAGCCGCGGACGTTCCAGTGATAGCCGTGGGTCTTGAACGCCAGCGTGTAGGTGTTGGCGAGCAGGACCGACAGGGCCTCGACGGTTTTCGGATCGGCTGACATGGGCGGAACCTCCGGTTCGGGATTAGAATAACTCTAATGTAGTGCGCCTACGCCCAGCGTAAAGCCCCCACCGTGACAGGGCGATGTCAGCACCAGCGCGGTCATGCTACATCTGCCCCATGACTGATCCCAATCCCGACCCGCACGGTCCCCCGCTTTGGGGCGAGGGCCCGTCCACCAGCCTGGCGGCGATCCGCCAGGAGATCGACCGCATCGACACCGCCCTGGTCACCCTGTTGGCGGAGCGCACGCGCTACACCCGCGAGGCTGGGCGCTTCAAAGCCTCGCTGGCGCAGGTGACGGCACCCGCGCGGATCGAGGATGTCATCGCCAAAGTGCTGGCGAAGGCGGCTGAGGCTGGTCTGCCCGCCGCGATCGCGGAGCCGGTGTGGCGTACGCTGATCGCCACGGCAACCGAGGATCAGCGCGTGCTGTTCCTGGCCCACGCGCCGGAGCATTTGAAGCGCTAAGCTATTCGTCGATGCGCGCGCCAGTGCGGCGCACCACCTCGCCCCAGCGCACGCGCTCGGACGCCACGAACTGCACGAATGCATCGCCCGTCGGTGCGAAGCGGTTGTAGCCCTGCTGGGTCAACCGCTCGCGCACGGCTGGATCGGCGACGAAGGCTTCCGCCTCGCGCAGCAAGGTCTGGCGGATCGGGGCTGGGACCGCAGTTGGGTAGAACAGGCCAATCCAGGCATAGCTCTCGAGGTCTGGGTGGCCGACTTCGCCGGCGGTTGGCACCGCCGGCAAGAGGGGGCTGCGCTCGTTGCCAGTGATCATTAGCGCGCGCACGGCGTTCGCCTGCACTTGCGCCTGCACGCCGGCGGCGATGGCGAACATCGCCGGCAATTGGCCAGACACCATGTCGTTGAGCGCAAGCGCGAACGACCGGTAGGCAACCTCGGTCGCTTGGAAGCCGGCCTTGGCGCGCAAGACCTCCATGGTCAGGTGCGAGGCGGAGCCCGATCCAGTGGAGCCATAGCTCAGGCCAACGGGCCGGCGGGCGAGTTCAAGCAGGCCCGCCATGTCGGTGATACCGCTCTGGGTTGACACCACCAAGAGCTGGGGGGCTGCCGCCAGCATGGAGATCGCCACCAAGTCCCGCTCCGCATTGTAGGGGATGCGCGGGTAGACGAACTGATTGACCGCGGCCGGGCCATTGCCGGCGACCAGCAGCGTGTTGCCATCGGGTGCGGCCTTGGCGACGACATCGGCGCCGATGTTGCCGCCGGCACCCGCACGGTTTTCCACCACCCAAATGCCGCCGATGCGCGGGCGCGCGAACTCAACGAACTGCCGGCCGACCAGATCGGGCGTCGAGCCCGCCGCGAACGGCACGACCACGCGCACGGTTTGGCCGGCTGGCCAGGTTTGCGCAGTCGCCGCGCTGAGCGTGGTCGCGGCCAGCAGGGCTGCCAGTGCCAATGAACGCATCAAGATCCTCCCCCTTGGTGGTGTTCGTGTTGGGGCGAGCATAGCGCACCCGCGGCCAAGCGCCACAGCAGCGACGCATCGGGCCCCAGCCCTGGCGACTCAGTCGTGATACACACCAAATACATTCTTTAGAAAACATCGATAGTCCTCATAATTCCTGTTTGATCGCATCAAACAAACGCAGAGAGATAGCAAACAACCCCTGGGGAATGACTGTTTCATGACTCAGTAATTGAACTGTCTCCCAGATTTCCGCAGAGAGTCGCGCGGCGTTAAGCAAACTCTGGCATCCGAACCGTGCGAGGGGTCTGTCGCGGCAGGAGCGGTGATCCCAAGGGCTTGGCATTGCGCGTCGGTTCCGGCGCTGTGGGGGATGAAGATGAAGTTCACGACTCTGGGCGGCGCAGTTACTGAGAATTTCGACGCCTTCACGGCGGCTGGCTTTCAGTCAACCCCAACTACCGGACAACTCGATTCCGACGTCTGGCGCGTGCACGGCTTCAGCGACAGCACGACACCCGCCTTCGGTGCGACCTTGACCACCGCAAGCACCGACTTCACGCGCGGTGCGATCTCTGGTGATCCGGCGACGGCGGGTGTCTATGTGGCGACGATTTCCGGCGCCAACAAAGCCATCATGATACAGGGGACGGGGACAGAGTTTAACAACCTGACCAGCCATTTCCTCGAAGCCAAGGTCGAGAAC
>JAAFHH010000147.1 GCA_013297545.1 Alphaproteobacteria bacterium | reverse complement strand
AATAGGCCAGCGCATTCTTGATCGCGACCGGCCGGAGGTCGATGCCAGTGAAGCCCCCGGCGGGATCGCGCAGCGCGCCGAACTTGACCGCGATGAACGCGTCGGCCCGGCGGGTGCCCAGCGCGGTCGCGAGCTGCATCTCGTTGTGGCCGCAGCCGTAGAAATCCGCTGTGTCGAACAGCGTGATGCCAGCGTCCAATGCTGCGTTGACGGTCGCGATGCTCTCTTCGCGATCGGCCGGGCCGTAAAAATCAGACATGCCCATGCAGCCAAGGCCAAGGGCGGAAACCGTCGGGCCAGCGGCGCCAAGTGTGCGGGTGATCATGGTCGGGTGCTCCATCGGGTGAGGCCCAGATCTAGCGCGATAAAAAACAAAAAACAAGATCTGTTAAAAATACTTTTGTCGAAATGAGACGGCGCGTTGACACGCCCGGCACTTTGGGCACGATGGGCCCGGGTTGGTTTCAGGAGTGTACCATGGCGACGCCGAAGTCGGTTCTGGTGGTGGATGATCAGGCGACGATCCGCGCCTTGGTGAGCACGATGCTGGTCAAGCTTGGCTATGGCCCGATCACTCAAGCCAAGCACGGCCGCGAAGCGCTTTCAAAGCTGCGCGACGCGAAGCCGGTGGTGATCATTTCCGACATCAACATGCCGGAAATGAATGGGTTGGAATTCCTGCAAGCCATCCGCGTCGGCAAAGGGGCGGTCGACCGCGCGGTGCCGGTCGTGATGCTGACCGCGCATTCCGAAGCCATGGTGGTTGGCACGGCACTGCGTCTCGATGCTAGCGGCTTTGTCGTCAAACCCGCCTCCGGCAAGCACTTGGGCGAGCGGATTGAGCGCGCACTGGCCGAACCGCTGATGGTGAAGCCGGCCGAAAAGTACGCCGCCGTCACCATCCCCGTGGTCGACACCTATGGTGCCGTACACATGCCCGATGATCTCGCCAAGGCCTGGAAAGAAATGTCCGGCGAGGCGCCGGGTGCCGTCGCCAAGGTGAAGGACAAGATCGCGCTCGCCGACCTTACCCCCGGCATGGTGGTGGGCGATTGGGTGACCACGGCGGAGACCAAGGCACCGGTGGTGGCCCCCGGCACGGTGCTGACGGATCAGCTGCTCGTGCGCCTGGCTGACCTCGTGGAAGCCGGCGCCATCCCGCCGATGATCCCGATCAGTCAGGACTGAGGGCGAGGGGCAGGTACCACGTCTCTGGCAAGCCGGCACGATCCCGGCTCGCCGTGTTGAACGGTGGTTTCAGGCGGCCGTGGAAGCGGGTGGTAACCAGGTGACCCCAGGTTTCAGCCGGTTCCAGCCCGCGGCTGAGGGCTTCGGCTGCAAACCAGCGCTGGCCGATGGCGACATGGCCGATTTCGTCATCATGGATGCGCTGCAGGATCGTCGCGCTGTCTGGATCGTCCACAGCGTGCAGCCGCTCGATCATCTGCGGGGCGACGTCGAGGCCGCGGGCTTCGAGCACCATCGGCACGATCGCGAGGCGCGCGAGCCGATCATCGGCCGTATCGCTCGCCGCCTGCCACAGGCCGTCATGGGCGGGCAGGTCGCCATAAGCGGCCCCTAGGCTCGAAAGGCGGGCAGCCAAGAGATCGAAGTGCAGCGCCTCATCGCCGCCAACGCTGATCCAATCATCAAGGAAGGCTTTCGGCATGCCAGCGCCGAAGCGCAGCACCATGTCGAAGGCAAGGTCGATCGCGTTGAATTCAATGTGCGCGACCGCGTGCAGCAGGGCGACACGCCCAGCGACGCCGCGGGTGACTTTGCGCCGCGGCATGGCACCGCCGGAGCGGAGTTCCGGGTGCGGCGGCCGGGCCGGGCGATCGGGGGCAGCCCCCAAGGTGCCAATCGGCAGGCCGGCGCCCCAGGCATCGGCGACGGCGCGTGCAACGGCGGATTTGCCCGCCGCCGTGGTCAACACCAGGCGGGCCCCCGCCGCCAGGTCCTGCATCAGGTGATGCCGAAGCGCGACAAGGCCTCTGCTAAGTCATCGCCGAACTTCGGGCCTTTGCGGATCAGTGCCGCAGTCGGCGGCAGCCCGTCGAGCTCCGGGTGCCCCCATTCGAAGGAGGTCAGCAGCGCGAACGGAATGCCGCGGGTGGTCGGCATCGCGTGCAGAGCGCAGGCGAGATCCACGCCCGAGAGCCGGTCCAGCATGGCAGCGGCAATCACCAGATCAGGCCGGGATTGCACCGCGAGTTCGAGCGCTTCGAAACTACGGTTGACGTTCACGACCCGGTAACCGCAGGCCTGCAACTCGCGTTCGATCAGTCGGCTGGCCGTGCGGTTTGGGCCGACCAGCATGATTTCCTGATCGAGGATCTGGATGTCGCCGATGTCGAAGGTCTTCTTGGTCGGCAGCGCGCGGGTCACCGACTTCAGATCTTCTTCCGAGCCGGACTCGCCTTCCAGGGTGCCGCGGATCCGGTCGGCGAACGCCAGCACGTCATCGAGGTGCTGGGGTTCCAGTTCCTTCAAATCGGCCAGATAGTCATCCAACCGGTGCAGGATCAAGCCGGCGGCGGTAAGGCCGACGGCCTTGGAGCCGATGCGCAGATTGTGCGTGTCACGCCGCAAGGTCGCCAGCGCATCCGCGCTGGAAAACAGGCGCGAGCGCACATTGCCGATCATCACATCGATTTCGTTGAGCGTGTCGCGCGCTTCGTCGCGAAACTCGGACGTGATCTGTTGGTCGAAGTCAGCAGTCATGGTGCATCCTCAGCACGGCGCAGGCGTTGGCGGACCCTAGCGCTGTTTCGACGACAACGGGATCACGAAATCGAGACAGCTGCGCTTAGAGCGCTGCAACCGCGGCCTGCACTTCGGCCACGTGGCCCGGCACCTTCACCTTTGGCCAGACGCGCGCGATTTTGCCGGCACCATCGATCAAGAATGTCGCCCGTTCGATGCCCATGTACTTCTTGCCGTACATGCTTTTCTCCACCCAGACGCCATAGGCTTCAGTCACCGCTCCGCTCTCGTCGCTGCCAAGCGTGAAGGTGAGGCCGTGCTTTTGCTTGAACTTGTCGTGGCTGGCCACACTGTCGCGCGACACACCGATCACGGTGCAGTTGAGCGCGTTGTAAGCCGCCGCGGCATCGCGAAAGCCGCAGGCTTGGCTGGTGCAGCCGGAGGTATCGTCCTTCGGGTAGAAGTAGAGGACGACCGGTTTGCCCTTCAAATCGGCCAGACGGACAGTGCCGTTGCCATCGGTTGGCATGGTGAAATCGGGGGCCGGTTGGCCGACGTCTGGGCGCATGAAGTCCTCACGGGGTTTGGCTGTGAACGGGTCCTAGGCAGCGGGCCACCACTTCGGCGGCGGCGGTTGCGGCCTCGTCGATATCTGTTTCCAACTGCGCGAAGTCAACCGTGCCCACGGCACGCGCGAGCACTTGAAGTAGACCGGCCGGTGCCTGTGCCGGATCGAGGTCGCCGTTGGTGGTGAGCCGCAGCATCATCTGCAAAGTCTGCTGGCGGCTGAGGGCTAGGATCAGCGTGGCGGCATCGCCCTCGCCCAAAATCCCAGCGGCGGCCAGGCGCTGGATCGCCTCGTGGGTGTGACCGGTGATCAGGCCGGGGTCGCCGGGCGCGTGCACCAGCACCAGGGTTTGAGCTAAGAACTCGATGTCGGTCAGCCCGCCCGGGCGGCGCTTGACGTCAAAGCCGCTGGTCGCTGGCTTGTCGCGCGCGATGCGTTGGCGCATGGCGATGGCGTCGGCCACCACAGTGGCGGCATCGCGCGGGCTGGTCAGGATGTCTGCGATTGCTTGGCTGACAGTTTCGGCGGCCGGCCCACTGGTCGCCGCGACCACGCGCGCCCGGGTCAGTGCCATCAACTCCCACGTCCAAGCACCATGCGGGTCAGCGTAGTAGTGCTGGAAGCCTTCGAGTGCTACGGCAACCGGCCCCTTGTCGCCGTGGGGGCGCAGGCGCGTGTCGACCTGATAGAGATCACCCTCCGCTGTTGGGGCGGTGAGCGCTGAAATCAGCCGTTGGGTCAGCCGGTTCCAGTAGACGGACGCCCCCAGCGGTTTTGGTCCGTCGGACTGGCCGTCCCCCTCGGGCGGCAGATAGACGAACACGAGGTCGAGGTCAGATGCTGGTGTCATCTCCTGGCCGCCGAGCTTGCCGAGGGCGATGACGGTCAGCGCGCTGCCGGCAAGAGTGCCGTGCTGCTCTTCGAACTGGTGGATCGTGGCGCCGAGCAGGGCTTGGACGGCACTGTCGGCCACACCGGTCAGATCGCGCGCGGCGTCATCAGGGGTGGTGGTGCCGCGCAGCAGCTGCACGCCGACGCGAAAGCGTTCGTCCCCAGCCCAGCGCCGCACCAGATCCAGCACGTCTTGGTAGTCGCGCGCCTGATCCAGCACTTGGTCGAGGGCTGATGGGCTGCCTTGGCCGCTGAGCAAACTGTCGAGCAGCAGCGGGCGCCGGCCCAACTGTTCGGCGAGCGACGGCGCCGCGCCCATCACCAGAGCCACCAGCTCCAACACCTGCGGGTTGGCGTAAAACAGCGAGAACAGCTGCACGCCAGCCGGCAGGTTGGTGAGGAACAGATCGAAGCGATGAAACGCGCCATCCGGATCGGCGGTTTTCGCCAATTGGTCGAGCAGGTTGGGGGCGAGTTCGGTCAACAACTCGCGTGCGCGCACGCTGCGCATCGCGCGCACCCGGCCGTGATGCCAGCCGCGCATGGTGGCAGACACGCGGGCAGGCTCGCGAAACCCCATGCGCGTGAGGGTGGCGAGGGTTTCCGGGTCATCATCAGTGCCGGTGAACACCAAGGTGCCAGGCCCGGCGAGGTGCGGGGCTTCTTCAAAGAGCTCCGCGTAGTGGCTTTCGACCAGGCGCAAGTGGCGCAGGAGATCAGTCTCGAAGGCGCCAACGGTGGTATAGCCAAGGAACCGGGCGAGGTGGTCGAGCCCCTCCGGGGTTTCTGGCAGGCTGTGGGTCTGCTGGTCGTCGATCATCTGCAAGCGATGTTCGACCTGGCGCAGGAAGCGGTAGGCGTCGGTCAAGTCCACCGCCGTTCCGGCCGCGCATGTGCCGAGGTCTGCCAGGGTCGCGATCATCTCGAGCGTGCCGCGACCGCGCAGAGCGGGCACCCGTCCGCCCCAGATCAACTGCTGCACTTGGGCGAAGAACTCGATTTCTCGTATCCCGCCGCGGCCGAGCTTGACGTTGTGGCCGGCGACCGTGACTTCCGAGCCGCCGCGCTGGGCGTTGATCTGGCGCTTGATCGAATGGATGTCGTTGATCGCTGCGAAGTCGAGGTGCCTTCGCCAGAGGAAGGGTCGCAGCCGGGCCAGGAACTGGCGCCCACCTTCCTGATCGCCGGCCACCGGGCGCGCCTTGATCATGGCGGCGCGTTCCCAGTTTTGGCCGACGCTTTCGTAGTAGGCCTCCGCCGCCCGCACCGAGAGGGCGACGGGGGTCGAGGACGGATCGGGCCTGAGGCGCAAATCGGTACGGAACACGTAGCCGTCCGCTGTGCGCTCTTCGATGATCCGCACGAGGTCGCGCACCAGGCGGACATAGACCTGCTGCAAGGTGCGGTCGCCCGCCGCCGCCAGCACCTCGGTCGGCACGCGCTCGGGATCGAACAGCACGATCAGGTCAATGTCTGACGAATAGTTCAGTTCGCCCGCACCGTGCTTACCCATGCCGAGGATGACCAAGCCGCGCGCAAGGCGCCGATCCGGCGGCTGACCCACCAGACGACCGAGCAAGTGGTTGGTCGCGACATCCAGCGCGCCATCGGCAAAGTGGGCGAGCGCGCTGGTGACCGTCTCCACAGCCCAAACGCCGCCGATGTCCGCCACGGCAACCGCGGTCGCCAAGCGTCGCTTCAAGCGCCTGAGTTCTGCCATCAAGGTCGCGGTATCTGGCGTGGCGGCCAGTTCTTGGGTCAAAGCACTCAGCACCCGTGCGACCGTGACATCCGGCCCGTCAACCAACAGCCGGGTCAGGTGCTCTGGATCGCGCAGCAGGGCGTGCGTCAAGTACGGGCTGTTGCCGAATACGGACGCCAGCAGTGCTGCGGCCGCCGGATCGTGGCACCATGGCACATCGCCCAAGCGTTCGCGGGCGATCGTGACCGCGTCACCGTGGGTTGGCTCGGGCCAGCGGGCTGTGGCAAGCACGGGGTGCAGCGAGGGCGTCGGCATCACCGCGACCGTGGTCGTTCGCACGGCCGGGGTCAACAGGAGGCAATGGGTGAGGGTGCGCGGAGCCACCGGGGTGTTCTTCACGGTGCTGAGCGGCCTGGCCGGGGCGCTGGTCTGCGGCCTGTTGCTGCTTGGCTGGCGCATTGCGGACGCCCCGTTGTCGCTGCCGATCGCGGTCTCATTTGCCGAAGCGCGGCTGTCCGCCGCGCTGGGCGGCCGGGATGTGCGCATCGGCGGCATCGAGGTCTACTGGCAGCGGGAGCGGCGTGCCGTCGCGCTCAGGGTCAGTGATCTTGTGATCGCAGGGGGCGACGCGCCGATCGAGCTGCCGGAAGTGGGCGTGCGCTTGTCGACCGTAGCGCTGATGGCGGGCGTGGTTGCCCCGGTCGAGGTGGCACTCATCCGCCCCTCGGTCACGGTGGAGCGCAGCGCCACGGGCTGGTCGATCGCCGGGCTGGCGGCTCCCGGTCGCGGGTCTGGGTCCGGGGTTGGGGTCGAGGGGTGGTTCCAAGCAGCACGCCGCACCAGCAGCGATGCGCTGAGCTATCTCACGGTGATTCGCCTGACCGACGCGGATCTGACCTTGATCGATCGCACAGAGGAAAGCCCCCAGGTCTGGCGGCTGGAGCAGCTCGACCTTGACCTCGACCGCGATGACAGTGGGATTCGAGCCCGTGGATCGGGTGAAGCGGTGATCGCCGAGCGTCGCATCGCCCTTGGTCTGGAGGGGAATTGGTCGGTCGGTCGAGATCATTTCGATATCGTATCGAGATTTTCGGGGTTCGTGCCGGCCGATGTCGCCGATGCGCTGCCGGCGCTGGCACCGCTTGCCGCCCTGCAGCTGCCGGTCGATGGCCAGGTGTCGGTCGCCGTCAGCCGGCAGGGTGCAGTGCTCGGCGTCGACGCGGACCTCAGCCTTGGTGCGGGCGAGGTGGTGGAGCCGCGTCTGGCAACCGGCCGCCTGCCCGTCGACGAGGGGCGCGTCATCGGCGCCTGGCGCGCTGGCGCGGCAGCGCGGATTGACACGCTGCGCCTGATCAGCGACGGGGCGACGATCCTTGG
>JAAFHH010000145.1 GCA_013297545.1 Alphaproteobacteria bacterium | reverse complement strand
GGCGGCACTGGGGTCGGCTCGTCAACCCTCGCGACGCGGGTTTATGCGGCGCGCGGGGTTGCGAAGGCGCGCAGCATGGTGTCGACCGCGCTTGCGACCACGCGCTCGACGTCAGCGTCGGTTTCCACGATGCCGATCACCAGCATGTGCGGCCAGAACAGCACGTCGTTGATCATGCCGAGGAAGTGGCGCACGGCGAGGTCGACGTCGGGGATTTCAAGCGTGCCAGCCGCGATCTCGGCATCGAGGTAGGCGGTCAGCCGCTCCAGGTAGGGTTTCTTGCCCTTGTCATAGAGTTCTTGGCCGAGTTCCGGGAAGCGCGGCACTTCGGCGATCATCACCCGGAACAGCTGGCGGATCTTGGGGTCGGTGATGGTTTGGGCGTAGTCCCGGCCGATTTCCGCCAGGCCAGCGCCGGGTGCGCCAGCGTCAGGGGCGGGCGGCAGACTGTCTTCTTCATTGCCCCAGACCCGGCGCATGATCGCGCCGAAAATGTCCGCCTTGGTGCGGAAGTGCTTGAACACAGTGGCAGTAGACACCTGTGCACGCTCCGCGATCGAGGCGAGCGTCGCACCGGCGTAGCCCTTTTCCAGGATTTCTTCGACCGCGGCATCCAGCACTTCGCCGCGCTTCGGGCGCCGACCGGGGGAGGGGAGGGAGGTCATGGGTGAGAGTCTAGCGGGGCCGACGAAATAAGTGAAGGCACTCACTTTTCGTCTTGATGGATCGGCGGCACGGATTAAATGAGTGAGCGCACTTACTTATTCAGTGCGCCTGAGGAGGATCACCCATGTCGAGCCGTCGCATACCTGCCGTCGCCAGTCTGATCGCTGCCGCCGTCTTGATCGCCAGCCCAGCCCTCGCGCAGCCCGCGGACATCACGCAGTTGTCGACCCTGTTTTCGGCACCCGAAGCCTTGCGCGGCTGGAACCAGCACACGGTGCCCGGCTTCTCGCCGAAGTGGCAGGCGCCTAGAATCGAGAATGGCCGGCTGGTGCTGCAGCCGACCTCGTCCGGTTGGCTTGAGGATATGCAGGCCGGTCACCTCTATCAGGCGATTGAGGGCAACTTCATCGTCACGGCCAAACTGAAGGTTGAGGGTACTACCGCCCAGCTGCCGCAAACCCTGTTCTCGCTCGCCGGGATTTTCATCCGTGCGCCGCGCGAAGGCTTGACCGCCGCCACTTGGCAGCCGGGGCGCGAAAACTGGTTGTTCTTCTCGACCGGCACCGCCTTCCCAGCCGGCACGCCGCAGTTCGAGGTGAAAACCACCTACAACTCGCTGTCCACCCTCAAGATCTCCTCGGCCGCACCGATCTATGCCGATGGCCGCACCCGCGACGTGGAACTGCGCATCGCGCGCCAGGGCGAGCTGTTCTCGCTGCTCTACCGCATTGAAGGCCAGAGCGAGTTCACCCTGTTGGAACAATTCATCCGCCCGGATCTGCCCCAGCGCCTCAACGTCGGTGTCACCGCCTATGCGGACTGGGGGGCGGCGGCCCCGATCTACCCAGATTTCCAGCGCTACAACACCCAAGCGCCAGCGATGAACGGCGACGTGGTCGCGCGCATCGAACGCATCGATTTCCGCCGGCCAACCGTCGACCGGTTTCCGATCGCGAGCTTCGATGTTGCCTCCAGCTTCATGCCGGACGTCAGCCAGAGCCGGATCGACGACTTGATCAAGCGCTAACACGCCCAGGCAAGGGGGATCGGCTATGGATCATCGGATTGGCCGTAGACTGGTGTTCGGCCTACCGCTGGCCGTGCTCGCCATGCCAGCAGCCGCCCACCACGGCTTCAGCGGCCGCTACGATGCGTCGCGGCCGATCTACCTTGCTGGCACCGTGGTGCGCGCGGCGTTTCAGCCGCCGCACCCGGTGCTCACCTTGAGCGTCACCGTAGTGGCGGCGCTGCCGACGGGGACGGAGTTCGACGGCCGGCTGATCCAGCGACCAGAGGATCAGGGTCAGCGCCGGGAGGTGGAGTTTCCACCGGTCCAGCTGTTCTACGGCCTGGCCCCGCGCATTGCGGTCGGGGACCGGGTGGGCGTGATCGTGTACCGCAATTGCCTCGCTCCGCACCAATTGCGCGGCCAATGGATCCGGCTGGCGGATGGCGCGATCGTCGCTCGGTCCGGGCGCATCCAGGGTGAGGGCGAGGGCTGTCGGTGAGCGGCTTGGCTGCGGCAATCGAGGCATCAGCCTTGGCAATGCTGATCGCCGGCACGCCGCACCTCTATCCGGCCCTCTCCGCCCTGCACATCCTCGGCATCGCGTTGACGGTCGGGCCGATCCTGGTGGTCGATCTCTGGTACTTGCGCTTGGCGCGCACACCCGGTCTGGCGCCGGCGGTCCCCGTGCTGCAGCGGGTTAGCCTCGCTGGGTTTGTGATCGCATTGCTGACCGGGGCTGCGCTGTTTTCGGTCCAGGCGGTCGACTACGCGGAGAACCCAGCGGTCTGGGTAAAGGCAGGACTGCTGGTGTTGGCTGGGTTCAACGCGGCTGCAGCACATCTGGCGTCCCGCCGCGCACGCTGGGTTGGTGCGGTGTCGCTGGTCGCCTGGCTCAGTATCATCGCGGCGGGTCGGTGGATCGCGTTCTTGTAGCGGCACGCCGGTTGCGGCATCGTGCGGGCGCATGACGCCTCCCCCTCTGCTTCGCCCGATCGCCGCTGAAGCGATCGGAACAGCCCTCTTGCTCGCGATCGTCGTCGGCTCCGGCATCATGGCGGAGCGGTTGGCGGGCGGGAATGATGCCGTCGCCCTGCTTGGCAATACGATCGCCACTGGGGCGGGCTTGGTCGTCTTGATCACGATCCTGGGGCCGATCTCCGGCGCACACTTCAATCCGGCCGTCACCGTGCTGTTCGCCGCGCGGGGCGCGCTCGGCTGGGGCCGAGCTGCGGCCTATGTGCCAGCCCAAGTGGTGGGGGCGGTGCTCGGCGTGTGGCTGGCCCACCTGATGTTCGACATGGCCATCCTGCAGACGTCGACTAAGCTGCGCGAGGGGTTTGGCCAGGGTGTCGCCGAGGCGGTGGCGACTGCCTGTCTGATCGGTACCATCTTGGGGGGGCTACGGTTTGCCAAGCCGGCCGTGCCGATGCTGGTCGGCCTCTACATCACGGCCGCCTATTGGTTCACAGCGTCAACGTCCTTCGCCAACCCGGCAGTGACGCTGGCGCGCAGCCTGACCGATAGCTTTGCAGGCATTGCACCCGCCTCCGTGCCGCTGTTCTTGGCGGGGCAGGCTGCGGGATTGGTCCTGGGCGGCGTGTTGTTCGGCTGGCTGTTTGCGGAGGACACACGATGACCAGTTTCCGTCTTGGCTCTGGTCTGGCCGCGTGGTCGGTCTTGGTGCTGGCGAGCGCGCTTGGATCGCAGTATGTCGGTGGCCTGCACCCGTGTGAGCTCTGTCTCTGGCAGCGCTGGCCGTGGGCCGCGGCAGCGGTGCTGGGGATTGCGGGTTCGCTGGTCCCCCAAGCGGCGCGCTGGCTGATGGCACTCGCTGTCTTGACGCTCCTGGTTGGTGCCGGGATCGCTGGCTACCATGTCGGGGTCGAGCAGGGCCTGTGGGCCGGCACGTCGGCCTGCGGCGGCACGGCGACGCCCACCGACATCGAGGCGCTACGCCGCCAGCTGATGGCCGCACCAGTGGTGCGTTGCGACACGCCGGCATTGGTCGTGTTGGGCCTCAGCATGGCGGCGTGGAATGGCGTCGTGTCGCTGGCGACTGCGGTGGTGGTCGGCTGGTTCGCCCGGCGTGCTACAGCCGCCTGATCAAGCGCAGCGGCAGCACTTCATCATCTTCGGCGCCGAAATCGATGTAGGTGACTGGGCAACGCTCCCCCGACCCATCAGCTTTGATGGTGGCGGGGTACCAGCCATCTTCAGAGAATGCGATCACCCGCTCCCCGCGCCGGCAGGCTGTCACCGCGGCCCCTGGCCCGGCTTGCGCCCAGGCGAGCAGAGCGCCGGCGGGCACCACTTCGTCGTCCTCCGCACCGCTGTCATCGAAGCGGATCAAGCAGCCGCCCGTTTGCGGCTGCAGCACCCGGCCGGCGTACCAAGCGTCGTCTGAGCGGGCGAACACGCGCGTGCCGCTTCGGCACAAGGACGCGTCACCAGCGACGGTTTGGGCTGTGCGCGTGGTCGGGGCCGGGCGCTGGCCGGGGCTGTCCAACGGTTCCAACCGCCAGCCAGCCGCGCGCATGCACGCGTCGTAGACAGTGGCGCGCGCAGAGCGGTTGACGTCGGTGTAGCTGACGGATTGCGAACTCGACGTGCGCCGCCGCGCCTGCTGCTGGCGGGTCGTGCGATCCCCGCTGACCGAGGTCACGCGTTGGTCGACCGGGGCTTGGGCGGTGCTGTCGCGCAGGCAGCGATAGTGGGCGGAGTTATAGTCCGCCGTGGTCGCACCGGGCTTGCGCCAGACCAGTTCCGGCCCGCAGCCAGCAAGCGCCAGCACGCCCAGCAGCGTCATGCAGTGCCACATCCCCCGAACCATCGTCTGCCCCCGTCGGTGTCCCCACGGACTGTGCGGAGTTTCGCGCGGCCTGTCACCGGTGGACTGCGACAGGGTGGGCGCTGGTCAGCGCCGGGGGCGACTGCCACAGTCCATCCCATGTCGACCGATCACCAGACGACCCGCCCCCGCCTACCCGGCGATCCGCCGACCACCGACCGGGTTGCCCGCATGGTGCGGGTTGATCATGCGGGCGAGTATGGCGCTGTGCGCATCTACCAGGGCCAGCTCGCGGTGCTCGGCCGCTCCGCCCTGGCACCGCGCCTGCAGCACATGCTGGCGCAAGAGCACGCCCACCTGAAGCATTTCGAGGGCGAACTGCGGTCGCGGCGTGTGCGGCCAACCGCCTTGCTGCCGCTCTGGCATGTCGCGGGCTTTGCGCTGGGGGCGGCCACCGCGCTGATGGGCGAGCGCGCGGCCCTCGCCTGCACGATCGCGGTCGAAGAAACCATCGATGACCATTACCGCCAGCAGCACGAGGCGCTGGGCACGGACGAGCCCGCCTTGAAAGCGACGGTCGATCAATTCCGCCAAGAAGAACTCGACCACCGCGACGAAGCGGTCGCCGGTGGCGGGCGCGATCTGCCGGGGTTTAGCGTGCTGGCAGGCGCGATCCGTGCGGGATCCAAGCTTGCGATCTGGCTGTCCGAACGGGCGTGAGGCTTAAGCCGTATAGCCGAGCCGCAGACCACCCCAGTGGCGGCCACCAACGACGATCGGTACCGACACGTCCTTCATGGTGATGAAGCTGCCGCCGCCCATATCGCGGCGATAGGTTTGCACCAGAAAATCCCGGGTGCTCTGCCCGGCACTGAGGCCGACCCGGTCGGCAAAAATCCGCCGATTGCGGCAGTTCGCCTGGTTCCACACGGGGTCGTTTGGCCGCTGTGGCTTCGAGACACTGAGGTTGTGGGTCGGCACATAGCCGTTGCGATCACACGCGATGCAGTAGCGCAAACTCGGGTTCTGGGTCAGCACGGGCTCTTGGATGCCTGGCAGCACTTGGTCACACAGATCGAGAAAGCGCGTGGTTACCTGTTTCGGATCAGTGCCAGCAATCGGCTGGTAATCGGCATCGAACAGGGCGGCTTGGCTGATCCGGCCATCGGCCAAGGCTTGCTCAAACGCCGCCGCAATCGCCTGGCTGGTGGCAAGCGCAACACGGGAGACCTTTGTGTCCGGCGTCTCAGCCCCCAGCAGCACGGTGTCGCCGATCAGATCTTGCGACTGGCCAATCATGCCGTTCAGGCGGTTGCGCGTGGTGGTGAGTGTGCTGGCACTGTCCGAGACGCCGCGCGCCAGTTGATCCAGCTGCTCTTGAAAGGTGCTGGTGTGCTTGGCAATCGCATTGGCTGACGCGGCGATCGCACCGGCGCCATCATCCACTTCGCCGATCGCGCGGCCCATGGTTTCGAGTGCGCGGCCGATGCCGACCGTGCCGGTGCGCACCTCTTCGGCCACTTCGGCAGAGCTGCGGCCCATGCGCACGAGATCGGCGGTCTGCCGCTCCAGAGCCGACAGGGTTTCTTCGATTTCCTGGGTCGCGGTCGAGGTTTGCTTGGCGAGTGCTTTCACCTCGCCCGCAACCACGGCAAAGCCGCGCCCGGCTTCGCCCGCACGCGCAGCTTCGATGGTGGCGTTGAGCGCCAGCAGGTTGGTTTGCTTGGCGATCCGGTCGATGCCGTGCGCCACTTGGCCAACCTTGTGGAGCGCAGTCGCGAGGCCCTCCACTTGTTGGGAGATCCGGCCGACGGCATCGATCAGCTGGTTGATCGCAGCGATCGAGCGGTCCGCATCCTGGCGGCTACTGATCAGGTCTTCGCGGGCCTTATGGGCAACCGTACGGCTGTCTTCGACGGCGCGGACGATGGCGGCATTGCGTTCGGCCAAATCCTTGCCGCCTTCGGCCAGCGCTTCGAACACTTCGGCCTGGGCTTGCACCGCGGCGGAGACTTGTTCAAAGCCGCCAGCGACATCGACCAACTCGATGCTCAGCTGGCTCGCACCCGTCGCGATGCGTTCGGCCGCCGCGTCGTCGACGAAGCGATGCTGTGCCTGATCACCCACGCCCATTGCTCCCCCCAGGCACGCACGAACCAACGGCGCGCTTAAGGAGAAGTGTAGATCAATTCGGCCAGGGGTTGCTTAGACTTTAGTCTAAGCCGCTGGTACCCGATGGCGGCCTTACACCGGTGCGGCAATCCCACTGGGTGCGAGGGCGGCTGCCAGTGCGGCTTTCAAGCGCTGCAGGCCGGCTTCGGTGCTCGCCTCGCAGCGCGCGACCAGCACGTCTTGGGTATTGGAGGCGCGCAAGAGCCACCAACCGTCCGCCGTGATCACCCGCACGCCGTCGATGGTGACGATCTCATCGGTGCTGCCGGTGAGGTACTGTTTTACCTCTTCGACCACTTGGAACTTGCGCTCTTCCGAACATTGGAAGCGCAGTTCCGGCGTATTGACGAAGCGCGGCAGACCATCGCGCAAGGCTGACAGGGGGGCGGCACTGCCAGCGACGATGTTCAGCATGCGCACGGCACAGTAAAGCGCATCATCAAAGCCGTACCAGCGATCAGCAAAGAAGATGTGGCCCGACATTTCGCCGGCGAGAGGGGCTTTGATTTCCTTCATCTTCGCCTTCAGCAGCGAATGTCCGGTCTTCCACATCAGCGGTTTGCCGCCATTGGCTTTCACATCATCGAAAAAGCCCTGGCTGGTTTTCACGTCCGCGATGATCGTCGAGCCTGGGTGGGTTTTCAGCACATCGCGGGCGTAGAGG
>JAAFHH010000143.1 GCA_013297545.1 Alphaproteobacteria bacterium | reverse complement strand
CAAGTCGTGGCTGATGAACACCAGCGCCAACTGGAACCGGCGCCGCAGATCGGCGATCAGGTTGATGATCTGGGATTGGATCGAGACGTCGAGGGCCGAGACCGGCTCATCCGCCACCAGCAAGCGCGGCGAGACCGCCATGGCGCGGGCAATCGCGATGCGCTGGCGCTGGCCGCCGGAGAATTCGTGCGGGAAGCGCTCACCGCTGTCTGTCGGTAGACCCACCAGATCCAAAAGCTCAGCCACGCGCGCCTTCCGGCTGGCGCTTGAGCCGATGCCATGCACGGTCAAACCCTCGCCGATGATCGCACCGACCCGGTGGCGCGGGTTGAGCGAGCCGAACGGGTCTTGAAACACCATCTGGGCTGCGCGCCGGAAGGGGGTGAGGGCCGAGGCCGGGGCGGTCAGAATATCCCGGCCCTCAAAGGCAACGGAGCCTGCCGTCGGCTGCACCAAGCGCAGCATGGCGCGGCCGAGTGTGGACTTGCCGCACCCGCTTTCGCCCACCACACCGAGTGCCTCGCCGGCCTGGAGTGTGAACGAGACACCATCAAGCGCGCGCACGCGACGGCCCTGGCGGTCGCGGTAGGTCATCGCGAGGTCGCGGACCTCAAGCAGTGGTGCCGTCATGCCGGGTGCCAACAGGCAACGCCATGGGTGAGTTCCGGCCGGTCGCGCCGGCAGCGCTCGCTCGCGGCGGCACACCGGGCGGCAAACGCGCAGCCCGGTGGTCGGGCCCCTGGCCGCGGCACTTGGCCGGGGATCGAGGGCAGCAGAGCGCCCGGCGCAGTGCGCGCTGGGCTGCTGTCGATCAAGGCCCTGGTGTAGCGGTGGCGCGGGTGGGCGAACAGCTCTGCTGCTGGCCGGTACTCGACGATGCGGCCGGCGTACATCACCGCGACCTCATCACACGTGCCAGAGACGACGGCGAGGTCGTGGGTGATCAGCACGATCGCCGTGCCGGTGCTGGCCTGTACGTCCTGCAACAGCGCCAGAATTTCGGCCTGCACGGTCACATCGAGCGCGGTCGTCGGCTCGTCCGCCAGCAACACATCGGGCTGGCAGGCGAGCGCCATGGCGATCATCGCGCGCTGGCGCTGGCCGCCGGAGAGTTGATGCGGGTAGCGATCGATCTGGGCCGCTGGGTCTGGCAGCTGGACTTGGGCGAGCACTGTTTCGATTTCGATCCGGGCCTGATGGCCGCTCATGCCGCGGTGCAGCTGCAGCACCTCGGCGATCTGGCGACCGATGGTGAACACCGGGTTCAGCGCGGTCGCCGGTTCTTGAAAAATCATCGCGATGCGGTTGCCACGGATTTGGCGCAGACGCTCAGGCAGAGCGGTCGCCAGATCCTCGCCGTGAAAGCGGATCGCACCGGCGGTTCGGCGCACGGGGGCTTGCAGCAAGCCGAGGATGGCGAGCGCCGTCAGCGACTTGCCGCAGCCACTTTCCCCAACAATTCCGAGGGTCTGGCCGCGCGCGACCGTGAGGCAGAGGTCTTCGACCACCGGCACGGTGCCGATCGCAAGCTGTAGCCCCTGGACCTCCAACACCGCATCGCTCATGGCCGGTGGCGCACCCCGCCCGGCATCGGCTGCGGCACGCCGGTGGTGGTTGGCAGGGACAGCGGCAAACCGTGCAGCGAGCGCACGGCCAGGTGGCCAAAACACTGCGCTTCGATGATATCGCCCTGCCAGCCAACCGCCTCGACCGGCTCGACCGGCACACCCACAGCGGCGGCGAGCCCGGCCATCAAGTGCTGGTTGTGCCGCCCGCCGCCGGTGACCAGCCAGCGCTTGACCGGTTTCGGGAACTGATGGGCGGCAGCAGCCGTTGCCGCAACCGTGAACGCCGCCAGGGTCGCCGCGCCATCGGCGTCGGACAAGCGATCGACGGCCGCCGCGCGGGCATGGAAATCGTTGCGATCGAGGGATTTGGGCGCTGGCCTCGCGAAGAACGGATTGTCCATCAACTGCGCCAACACGCCGAGGTCGACCCGCCCGCTGGCGGCCAGCGCCCCATCGGCGTCATAGCTCAAGCCCCGGCGGCGCTTGACGAAATCATCGATGAGGGCACTCGCAGGCCCGGTGTCGAAGGCAATCGCAAGCGCGCCGTCGAGATAGGTGACGTTCCCCACCCCGCCCCAGTTCAGCACCACCAGCGGCTGGTCGAGCTCGCGCGCCAGTGCCACGTGGTAGAGCGGCGCGAAGGGTGCGCCTTCGCCACCCGCCGCCACATCGGCCATCCGAAAATCAGAGACTGTTTCGATCCCGAACCGTTTGGCGATTGCAGCCCCGTCGCCCAGCTGACGGGTGAAGCGCTGTTCGGGCCGGTGGTAGATCGTCTGGCCGTGCAGACCAATCAGATCCAGCGGCCGCCACGGCACCTCGGCCAAGAGCTGCGCAATCGCATCGCCGTGCGCCTTCGTGACATCCGCCTCGATCGACGCCAGACCATCGCCCATGGCGCGCTGCGGGTCGGCGGCGAGTGCCAGCAGGCGTTGGCGCAGCATCGCCGGATAGGGGTAAGTGCGCCCCGGCCCCGGCTCCACCGCCACGCCGTCGCTCGCGATCCAGGCGACATCGATGCCGTCCATGGAGGTGCCGCTGATCGCGCCAATCACCGTCATCATCGCCGCCATCGACCCCTCCCGTTCGGACAAAGTGGCTTGCAATTGGTATCTGACAAACCTAGGCTATTCAATACCACATGCGACGGGGCGCATGGCGATCTTGGGGAGGAATGACGATGCGCAAGGCGATACTCGCAGCCGCACTGCTGGCTGGCGGCTGGGCTGGCGGCAGCCAAGCACAAGTGCTGCAAATCGCAGTGGATGGCTCACCGGCCGGTCTCGACCCGCACTTGGTGACGGCGTTCAATTCCTTCCAAGTGGTCAGCGGCACGATCTATGAAGCGCTGACCGCGATTGATCGCAATCTGTCGATCGTGCCGGGCCTTGCGTCGTCCTGGACCGTCTCGAGCGATGGCAAGACCTATACCTTCCAGCTGCGCTCTGGCGTGCGCTTCCATTCGGGTGCCGAGATGACGGCGGAAGACGTCGCGTCCTCGATCCGGCGGGTACAGTCGCCCGCGATCGGCTCAGCGCTGGCGAGCCGCTTGGCCGCAGTGGATCAGGCGGTCGCGACCAACCCGACGACGGTCACCTTAACCCTGAAGGAACCGTTTGCGGGTCTCTTGACCGCGCTTGCCGGCATCGCGATCGTGCCGCGCACGCTGGAGGCGGATAAGGACACGTTGCAGCGCGCCCCCAATGGCACCGGCCCGTTCCGCTTCGTTGAATGGCAGCCGAACAGCTTCATCGCACTCGCCAAGCACGATGGCTATTGGCAGAGCAGCCGGCCGCAGTTGGCGGGCGTGCGCTATTCGATCGTGCCGGAAAGCCAAACCCGCCAGGCGGGTCTGGGCTCGGGCCAGTTCCACATGCTGGCGAACATCGATGCGGCAACGGCACTGCCGTTGCGCGGCCGGCCGAACGTGCAGATCCAGGACACGCTGGAACTCGCCTATTCGCTGATCGGCTTCAACACCTCGAAGGCGCCGTTCGACAACCCGAAGGTGCGCGCTGCGATCAACACCGCCCTCAACCGCGCTGAAATTGTCCAGGCCGCGCTGTTTGGCGCCGGTGTGCCGGGTGGGCCCTTGTCGCCTGCGTTGAAGGATTGGGCGGTCGACGTCGCGGAATTCCCCTGCTACCGGCCGGATCCAGCGCGTGCGCGCGCTCTGCTGGCGGAAGCCGGTGTCAGCCAGCCGATCACCGCGCGCATGATCGTGCTGCCGCGCCAAGACATCCGCGACATCGCGCAGGTGGTGCAAGCGCAGTTGGGCGCGATTGGCATCCGGGTTGAAATCGTCAACCAGGAAATCGGCCAGTTCGTGCAGGATTGGCGCAACAGCAACTTCGATCTGTTCGCCAGCACCAACGCGGGCTCGATCGATCCGGATGACTATTTCTTCCGCGCCTTCCGCACGGGCGGGTCGACCAACGTCTACAAGTATTCGAACCCGGAGCTCGACCGGCTGCTGGATCTGGCCCGCACCCAAGGCAACCAGGCCGAACGCCGCGCAACCTACGCCCAAGTGCAGCGGATGATCGCCTGCGAAGGCCCGGCCGCGCACATTGCCTACGCGCAGCTGTTCACCGCGCATCGCACCACCGTGCGCGGCTTTGAAATCCTGGCCAACCGCTCGCTCTTGTCACTCGGTCAGGTGACGATCGCGCCGTGATCCTGCGGGTTGCCGGCCAGCGCTTGGGCGACCTCGCGCTGGTCATGCTCGGCATGTCGTTCCTGGTGTTCGCGATGATCCGGCTGGTGCCGGGTGATGCGGTTGCGATCATGCTGGGCGCCAATACCGAGGTGACACCAGAGCGGATGGCGGCGTTGCGCGCCGAACTCGGCCTCGATCAGCCAATGCTGGTGCAGTATGGTGTGTGGCTCAGCAACGTACTGACCGGTGATCTCGGCCGCTCGCTGTGGACCGGGCGGCCGGTCGCGGCTGAGATCGCGGGGCACGTCTGGCCAACCGTGCAGCTAACCGTGGTGGCCCTGGTGCTGGGCGCTGGCCTCGCCGTGCCGCTCGGCTGCTTGATGGCGACCTGGCGCGGGCGGTGGGCGGATGGGCTGTTGCGGATCGTGACCGTGCTTGGCCTCACCATCCCGTCGTTCTGGTTCGGCATTCTGATGATCCTCACGTTGAGCATTCTGGCCCCTGAGGTGCAGGCGCTGGGCTATGTGCCGTTTTCCGAAGATCCGCTCGGCAACCTCGCACGCCTCGCCTTACCGGCCCTAGCGCTCGCCTTGCCGATCCTCGCAAACCTTGCCCGCCTGGTGCGCTCCGCCATGTTGGATGCGCTGGCGCAAGACTATATCCGCACGGCGCGCGCGAAAGGCTTGTCGGAGCGGGCGGTGGTCTACCGCCACGCCCTCGCCAACGCCTTGATCCCGTTCGTCACCTCGGTTGGGATCATGACCGGCTATCTGCTCGGCGGGGCGATTGTGGTGGAACAAGTGTTCGCGATCCCGGGGCTTGGCCGGTTGGTGCTGGGGGCGATTTCGGAACGCAACTACCCACTGCTGCAGGCGACCATCCTGGTGATCACGGCGAGCTTCGTGCTGATCAACTTCGCAGTCGATCTGCTCTACGCCGCGATTGATCCGAGGATTCGGGCATGAAGCGCCAACCGCTGCTGATCGGCTCGATCGTGTTGGTGAGTGTGCTGGTGCTGGCCGCTGTCGCAGCCCCTTGGATCGCGCCCTACGATCCGATGGCGCAGAGCATCCTGCGCCGCTTCCGCCCGCCGTCGGCCGAGCATTGGCTCGGCACCGATCAGTTCGGTCGCGATACGTTCAGCCGGATGCTGTACGGCGCGCGTGCCTCGCTCACGGTCTCAGTGGCAGCGGTGGGGACGGCCTTGCTGGTCGGCGGCACGCTGGGTCTGTTGGCGGCGTTCTACCGTGGTTGGTGCGATCGCATCAGCATGCGGCTGATGGATGTGCTGTTCGCGTTCCCGGTCATGCTGCTGGCGATTGGGGTGGTGGCGATCCTTGGCCCCACCTCTTCGTCTGCCGCGGTCGCGATTGCGGTCGTCTACACGCCGATCTTTGCCCGCCTGATCCGGGCCCCGGCGCTGGTGATCGCCAGCAGTGATTTCGTCATGGGCGCGCGTGCGATTGGTGCGTCCAACGCGCGGATTTTGGTGCACCACATGCTGCCGAACTTGGCGAGCGTCATTCTGGTGCAGACCAGCCTGTTGCTGTCGGCCGCGATCCTGGTCGAGGCCTCGCTGGCGTTTCTGGGCCTCGGCACTCAGCCGCCCGCCCCCTCGCTTGGCCTGATGCTGTCGGAGGGGCGCAATGTGCTGTCGTTCTCGCCGTGGATTGCAGTGTTTTCGGGCCTCGGCATCGTGCTCTTGGCCTTCGGGTTCAACTTGATGGGTGACGCACTGCGCGACCGCCTTGATCCAAGGCTCGCCGGCCATGGCTGAGGTGCGCGCGGCCACGCCAGCCGATATCGCCGATGCAGCGGAATTGATGGTGGCAGCGCACCGCAATCACTTCCCCTGGCTGGCGGCCCGCGACCCCGCCGCCAGCCGTGCCCGCTTCCAGCAGCGGTTTCAGGATGGCTGGCAGCGGCTGACAGTCATCGGCCCAATCGGCCAGCTGGATGGGCTGCTTGAGCGCCGCGGCGGCTACATCAACCTGCTGTTTGTGCGCACACCGGGTGCCGGGACTGGCACCAAGCTGCTCCGCGCTGGCGAAGCGGCTGGGGCCTGGGCGCTTGAGTGCTTCGTCGCCAACGAACGCGCTCAGGCCTTCTATCGCCGCGAAGGCTGGGTCGAGAGCTCGCGCTACCTGCGCCCGTTCTACGGCGAGGTGCACCAGTTCTTAGAGTTTCGCCGTCGCTAGTGCAGACGAAACTCAAGACCACCTGCGACTTTGGGGGCTTGCACCACATCTGCCGAAGCAACGCGTACGGAATGCAGGCGCCCATCCAATTCCCGCTGCCAGAACTCTAAGAACTTCGCGAGTTCCGGATAGCGCGGCGCGAGGTCGAGGTCTTGCCAGATATAGCTTTGCAACACCGCTGGATGGTCGGGCAGGTGGTAGAGGATTTCCGCCGTGGTCAATCGCCAGCCCTGCAGTTGGCGCAGCAACATCGTCATCGCGTCCTCCTTGAAAAACCGTCGGAACCGGGATCGGTACCGATTAGTCTTCATGGACCTACGCGGCCTGACAAGTAAAAAATGTGTTAGATCAATGTGTTAGCGCTCACTCGGGGTGAGTGCTGCTAAGTCTGGTTTGGCCAGCAGCGGCACCGGCGCCGGGGGTTCTGGCTGGTTGACACCGTTCAGCGCGAGGGCCAAGCCCAGCGCCTCGCTGCTGAGACCGCGCAGCGTGTCGGGCAGCGGGGTGCCGGCATCATCGGCGGCGGCCAGCGCGCGCAGGAAGGTCAGGCAGAAGCGCGCGAGGTCGGGGGCGAGGGCGAGCAGGCGGGCGTGTTCGTCTGCCGCCTGGGCGTCGAAGCACTGGGCGACCCGGTAGCGGTGGCGCCCAACCGGCCCGTCCTGGGGCACTTTGGTCCACACCTCGCGCCCGTCGGCGCGCCATTCCAGCCCATTCTCGATATCGCGCGTGATCACTGGTGGCCTCGTTCCTGAACCGCGGCTAGGGAATCCGAAACCGGGGGCGCTTGTCGAGGGGCATGGCGCGTGCGGAATCGGCCTTGCGCGGCCGAGGCCCCGCGCGTATAGGTTCTTCCCCCCCGAGGGATCGTCCGTCCGCGAGTGTCGCGCACGGGCGTTTTTGGTTTGGCTGGACAGGATCGCATGTTCGAG
>JAAFHH010000142.1:402-7392 GCA_013297545.1 Alphaproteobacteria bacterium | reverse complement strand
ATCGACGCCGGTCAACAGGAAGCCGGTCAGGCTCCAGTTCACGGACTTGAAGCCTTTGCCGGCAATCTCGACCGTAAGGGCCGGAGTGCTGTATCGGATGTACATCCGCCGTTCGGCGCCGCTGCTCATCAAGCCCCCTTCCGATTCGATCCCACTGCGCTTGCTAGCGCTAAGGCTGTGCTGGCGAAACCCGCACCGTCCTGCCGTCGCCCGGCGCACCATTGACAGCCCCGGAGACCTACACCGTCCTAGGTCCGGTCTGCAACCTGCGCTGCTTTGCTCCCGAGGGGTTTTCGATGCCCGTACCGCCGGACTATGCCTTCCGCCTGAACAAGGATGAGTATGAAGTACTCGCCGTGGTCGAGCAGAAGATCGACGACTACATCACCCAGAACTACTACCCCGGCCTCACGGTCTCGGTAACCTTGCCGACCAAGACGGTGACGGACCGGCTGTTGTTCGCCGTGATGGAACGCTACCGCGGTGTCGGCTGGGGCATCGAGCAGAAGAGCCGCAATTCTGAGGCAACTGTGCTCGCCTTCATCCCAAACCGGGGTGCCGGCAGCGCTGTCGACGTCGATGTTGGTTTTGGTGCGACCTAAACGGCGAGGTCGACCAACTGCCCGCGGCCGGTTTCGGCAGCAGGCGCGATCAAGCGCTGGATAACGGCCTGTTCGGCCGCCAAGGTCGCCTTCAAGGCAGCAACAGCAAGTCCAAGGGCGGTTGCAGCACTGGTGCCGGCAACTGCATCTCCAACAGCGGTGGTCATGGCGGTCCTCCGGGGTCGTCGCGAGGTGACAATGGCGGGCTTGTGTTACCAGCGCAAGGCGGCTTGAGCGAATCGCGTTTGCTGCCCTTCCGCGCGGTTCCTATGGTGTGGCAGACGCACCCGGAGCCGCCATGACCACCCCCGCCCTGTTGATTAACGGTACCTTCCAGCCTGCTGCTGACGGTGCGACCATCCCCACCCTCGCCCCTGGCACCGGTGCGACATTGGCGGCCTTGCCGCGCGGTCGGGCGGCGGATGTTGATGCGGCGGTTCGGGCGGCGGAGCGTGCCCTGGAGGGGCCGTGGGGGCGCAGCTCCGCTGCCGAGCGTGGCCGGCTGCTGGGCCGGATGGCCGATCTGATCAGCCGCGATCACGACCAGCTCGCCCGCATCGAAGCCGAAGATACCGGCAAGCCGTTGGCCCAGGCGAAGGCGGACATGGTCGCGGTGCGGCGCTACTTCGAATACTACGCCGGTGCTGCCGACAAGGTGCACGGCAGCACGATCCCCTACCTCGACGGCTACTTCGCCTACACGGTGCGCGAACCTCACGGGGTGACCGCGCACATCATTCCGTGGAACTACCCCGCACAGATGTTCGCCCGCACGATCGGCGCCGGCCTCGCTATGGGCAATGCCTGCGTGCTGAAGCCGGCGGAAGACGCCTGCCTGTCCACCCTTGCGCTGGCCGCATTGGCGATGGAGGCAGGTGTGCCGCCGGGCGCGCTCAATGTCGTGACCGGGCTTGGCGAGGAAGCTGGGGCGGCCTTGGTCGCCCATCCCGGTGTCCATCACATCTCCTTCACCGGCTCGCCGGAGGTGGGTGGGCTGATCCAACGCGCGGCGGCAGCCAACAATGTCGGCTGCACCATGGAACTCGGCGGCAAGTCGCCGCAGATCGTGTTTGCCGATGCGGATCTCGATGCCGCCCTGCCGATCCTGGTGGCAGCGATCATCCAGAACGCCGGCCAAACCTGTTCGGCCGGGGCGCGCTTGCTGGTTGAACGCTCGATCTACGGCACCTTGGTCGAGGCGCTGGCAGAGCGGTTTGCCGCCCTCACCCTCGGCACCTGGGACCAAGACCGCGCCGTCGGCCCGCTGATCTCAGCGGTGCAGAAAGCGCGCGTGCAGGGCTTCATCGACCACGCTGTCGCCGATGGCATCCCAGTGCTGGCGCGCGCCACCCTGCCGGCGGATCTGCCAGCCGGTGGCTTCTTCGTTCCCCCTACCCTGTTCGGCCCCGTGCCGGCCGGCCATCGCTTGGGCTGCGAGGAAGTGTTCGGCCCGGTGCTCTCGGTCATTCCGTTCACCGACGAGGCCGACGCCATCCGTTTGGCCAACAGCACGGCCTACGGCCTGGTCGCCGGCCTGTGGACCCGCGATGGCGCGCGTCAGCACCGGCTGCCCAAGCGGCTGAAGTGCGGTCAAGTGTTCGTCAACTGTTACGGTGCCGGCGGCGGCATCGAACTGCCGTTCGGCGGGGTGAAACGTTCCGGCTACGGCCGCGAGAAGGGCTTTGAGGCGCTGCACACGCTGAGCTCGCTGAAAACCGTGTTGGTGCGCCACGATTAGGGGGATGGGTTCATGCGTCTGAACAACAAGGTCGCACTGGTCACCGGGGCTGGGTCTGGATTCGGCGTCGGCATTGCCGAGCGCTTCGCGGCCGAGGGGGCAGCGGTTGCCGTGGTCGACATCAATAGCGCGGCCGCTGAGCACGCCGTCGCTGCGATCACGGCAGCGGGCGGCCGGGCCTTGGCGATTGCAGCCGACGTCGCGGTTGCCGCGGATGTCGACCGCATGGTCGCAGACACGGTGGCGGCCTTCGGGCGGCTCGACATCCTGATCAACAATGCCGGCATCACCCACCGCAACCAGCCGATGCTGGACGTGAGCGAGGCAGAATTCGACCGGATCTTCGCGGTCAACGTGAAGGCGATCTATCTGTCGGCGCGCGCGGCCGTGCCGGTGATGCGCGCCCAAGGCGGCGGGGTGATCATCACCACCGCATCGACCGCGGGTCTGCGCCCGCGCCCCGGCCTTACCTGGTACAATGGGTCGAAGGGGGCCGCGATCACGCTGACCAAATCGATGGCGGTCGAGCTCGCACCCGATCGCATTCGCGTGAACGCGCTCTGCCCCGTCATCGGCGACACCGCGCTGACAGCAGAGTTCATGGGATCGGACACACCAGAACTGCGCGCCAAGTTCGCCGCCAGCATCCCGCTCGGCCGGTTCTCCAAGGCGTCGGACATCGCGGCGGGTGCGCTGTTCTTGGCCTCGGATGAGGCCGAGTTCTTCACCGGGGTGTGCTTGGAGGTCGATGGCGGGCGCTGCATCTAAGCAGCGCCTTCTCCCTGCCATGGTTTGTTGGCGCACTCGTCCCATGCGCTGGCTCCTCGCCCTCCTGATCCTGCTGCCGCTCGCCGCTCAGGCCCGCCCGGTCGATGTCGCGTTGGTACTGGCGATCGACAGCTCTTCTTCGGTCGATCGGGACGAGTTCACGCTGCAGATGCAGGGCCTGGCCGAGGCGTTTCGGGACCCAGATGTCCAGGCACGGCTGGTTGCCGGCCCGCATGGCGCGGTTGCTGTTGCGGTTTTGGAATGGTCGAACGCGGACTGGCAGGAGGTGAGCGTCGACTGGCGGGTGATCGCGAGCGAGGCGGATGCCGAAGCCCTGGCGGCCGATTTGGTCGACGCGCCCCGGCGGATCTGGGGGGGTGCCACGGCAATCGGGGCGGCACTCGCCCGCGCGGCCCAGCTGCTGGCAGCAGCCCCGGTCACCGCGTCGCGCCAAGTGATTGATCTGTCGGGTGACGGTGCCCCCAGCGACGCCCGCCGCCTCGCCCGCGAACGCCAGCGTTTGGCGGCGGCCGGCATCACCGTCAACGGCCTTGCCATCCTCGACGATGATCCCACCCTGCCGGAGCTGTTCCGGCGCGATGTCGCCCTCGGGCCTGGATCGTTTGTGATTGTCGCCACCGGCTACCCGGATTTTGCCCGAGCGATGCGCATGAAATTGCTTCGAGAACTCCTGCCGGGCCCCCTGGCACAATCGCTGCAACCCTGACATAACTCGCCCGCACGGCGCAGCAGGGGGTGTGCATGGAGGACGGTCCCGATCGACGGTTTTACGGCCCGGGGCAAGTGATCATCCGCGAAGGTGATCGGGGCACAGCCTTCTACCTGATTGAAAAAGGCACGGTGCAGGTCAGCAAAGACAGCGACCACGGACCGGTCGTGCTGGCCCACATCGGCATCGGTGCGGTGTTCGGCGAAATGGCGCTCATCGATGATCGCCCACGCATGGCGACGGTGACGGCGGTCGACCCCACAACGGTCAAGGTGTTCCCGAAGGCGCATCTCGACGACAAGCTTGCGAAATCCGACAAGCTGGTGCGCGCGCTGATGAAGATCTTCGTGGAACACATCCGCGGCCTGACCGAAATCAAGACCCGCGGGCAACCACCCACCTAAGGTGGGGGAGCGCAGATGGGGCGACCGACCGGGCTCGAACCGGCGACATTTCGGACCACAACCGAACGCTCTACCGACTGAGCTACGGCCGCCGCTGCGGGCGATGGAGATACTTCCCTTGGCTGCCCACGTCAAGCCATCCTGGCAGCCCCTGACGAACGAGGCTGTCCGATGCCCGATACCATGTCCTTCGATCTAGCCCCCGCCCTCGACCGGCTGGGCACGGAAACCGCCTTTGAAGTGCTGGCGCGCGCCAAAGCGCTGGAGGATCAGGGTCGCTCAATCCTGAACCTCGGCATCGGCCAGCCGGACTTCCCGACCCCACCCCACATTGTCGAGGCTGGCATCAAGGCGCTGCGCGATGGCCACCACGGCTACACGGCGGCAGCCGGCATCATGCCGCTGCGCGAGGCGGTGGCGAGCGATGTCCACCGGCGCTTGGGCGTGACGATTGCGGCGAACCAAGTGGTGATCGTGCCCGGCGGCAAGGTCACCATGTACCTCGCGATCTCGATGTTCGGCCGGCCGGGGGTGGAGATCGTCTACCCGAACCCGGGTTTTCCGATTTACGAATCGATGATCCGCTACTCCGGTGCGACGCCGGTGCCCTTGCCGCTGACCGCGGCTGACGGCTTTGCGCCCAGTGCCGCCGGCATCCTCAGCCGGATCACGCCGGCGACCCGGCTGGTGATTCTTAACAGCCCGGCCAATCCAACCGGCGGCGTGATGCCACCGGCGGAGGTGGCGGCACTCGCCCACGGGTTGGCCGCCCACTCCCACGTGACGATCCTGTCGGACGAGATCTACAGCCAGTTGCTGCGCCCGGGCCACGTCCACGCAAGCCCGCTGCAACACACAGAGCTCGCCGAGCGCACGATCCTGCTCGACGGCTGGTCGAAGACCTACGCCATGACGGGATGGCGCCTCGGCTTCGGTGTCTGGCCCAGGGCCTTGGTGCCGATGGTCGAGAAGCTCGCCGTCAATGCCCATTCCTGCGTCAACGCCTCCGCCCAGTGGGCAGGCATCGCAGCGCTGACCGGTCCGCAAGACTGCGTGGCCGAGATGGCACGCACCTTCGACCGGCGCCAGCGCGCGATGGTCGACGGGCTGAACCGCCTGCCCGGCTGGGCCTGCGTTGAACCAGCCGGCGCCTTCTACGCCTTCCCATCGATCGCCGGCCTCGGTCTCGATGCCCGCGCCGTGCAGCAACGGCTGCTGGATGACCAGGGCGTGGCCACCATCGCCGGCACCTCCTTCGGCAGCGATGGAGCGGGACACATTCGCCTGTCCTACGCGGCATCGGACGCGACGATTGCTGAGGCACTCGATCGGTTGGCGCGCTTTCAGGCGTAGTGCCGCTTTCTTGAGCGGCGACTTGCCTATAGCGTTGGCAGCAGTTGGCGCACCGGCGCGCCAGCCTCGCCGCCCGGGATTGGCACGCGCCGTGCTTTGCTCGCGGGCGGAGCGAGCGCTGGAAGCACGGCGACGGCGCGCGGCCCATTGCCCAGGGATGATCGCCTGCCATGAAAAAAGTCGAAGCCATCATCAAGCCGTTCAAGCTCGACGAAGTGAAGGAGGCGCTGCACGAAATCGGGATCCAAGGCATCACGGTGACCGAGGCCAAGGGCTTCGGGCGCCAGAAAGGCCATACGGAACTCTATCGCGGTGCCGAATACGTCGTCGATTTCCTGCCAAAGGTGAAAATCGAAGTCGTGCTGGAAGACCACCTGGTCGATCGCGCGGTTGAGGCGATCCAGCAAGCCGCCCACACCGGGCGGATCGGCGACGGCAAGATCTTCGTCGTGCCGATCGAAGAAGCCGTGCGCATTCGCACCGGCGAACGCGGATCCGACGCGATTTAGCTTATGTGTCAGCACGCGCTTGCGTCGGCTCAGCCGACGGGGCACAGCTGGCGCCGCACGCCATTCACCGCCGGGCTCACACCGGTGGTACCCGAACGCCAGCCCCCACGGGCCGGCGAAAACCTTAGGGGATCGGCCCGCGGCCGCCCCGCAACATGGGATGTAGCGAGATGTCCGACGCAAAGAAGGTCTTGGAGTTTTTCAAGGAAAACGACGTGAAGTATGTCGACTTCCGCTTCACCGACCCGCGCGGCAAGTGGCAGCACACCGCGCAGCACATCTGCACGGTCGATGAAGACATGCTGAATGAAGGCATCATGTTCGACGGCTCGTCGATCGCCGGCTGGAAGGCGATCAATGAATCCGACATGATCCTGAAGCCGGACCTCTCGACTGTCGTCATGGACCCGTTCTCCGCACAGCAGCAGGCGATCTTGGTGTGCGACGTGCTGGAGCCGTCGACCAACCAGCCCTACAGCCGCGACCCGCGCTCGATCGCCAAGCGCGCTGAGACCTACATGAAGGAAGCCGGCATCGGCGACACCGCAGTGTTCGGCCCGGAAGCCGAATTCTTCGTGTTCGACGATGTCCGCTTCAAGACCAGCGGCAACGAAGGCTACTACTACCTCGACAGCGAAGAAGGCCCGTACAACAGCGGCCGCGCCTACGAGGATGGTAACCTCGGCCACCGCCCGGGTCCGAAGGGTGGTTACTTCCCCGTCCCGCCGGTCGACGCCGGTTCTGACCTGCGCGCCGAGATGGTGTCGGTGTTGGCGGACATGGACGTGGATGTTGAAAAGCACCACCACGAAGTCGCCCCCTCGCAGCATGAACTCGGTATCAAATTCGCCACCCTGGTGAAGACCGCCGACAACATGCAGAAGTA
>JAAFHH010000142.1:0-392 GCA_013297545.1 Alphaproteobacteria bacterium | reverse complement strand
CGTGCACATGGTCGCGGCGAACTACGGCAAGACGGCAACCTTCATGCCGAAGCCGATCTACAAGGACAACGGCTCGGGCATGCATGTGCACCAGTCGATCTGGAAGGACGGCAAGCCGCTGTTCGCTGGCAACCTCTATGCCGATCTGTCGGAAATGGCGCTGTTCTACATCGGCGGTATCATCAAGCACGCCAAGGCGATCAACGCCTTCAGCAACCCGACCACCAACTCCTACAAGCGTCTGGTGCCGGGCTATGAAGCGCCGGTGCTGCTGGCCTATTCCTCACGCAACCGCTCGGCCTCCTGCCGCATTCCGTTCGCGTCGAGCCCGAAGGCCAAGCGCGTCGAAGTGCGCTTCCCCGATCCGCTGGCCAACCCGTACCTCGCCTACT
>JAAFHH010000144.1 GCA_013297545.1 Alphaproteobacteria bacterium | reverse complement strand
ACCCCCCAAGCGTCGCTGAAACGGATCACGCTGTAAAGGGGGTGAAATGGAGAGAATTATTCTCCAAAACCCCCGTAATTCACGAGAAATTTCCTTTACGCCTCCAGCATCAAATCCTGCGGCACCGAGACGCGCTTCAGGATCGAGGCCCGCAGCTTCAGCAGGGCGCGGTGTTCCAGCTGGCGGACCCGTTCTTTGGAGACGCCCAGTTCCCGGCCGAGTTCTTCCAGCGTCGAGCCTTCTTCGGTCAGCCGGCGCTGGCTGATGATCGCCCGTTCGCGCTGGCTGAGTTCGCCCAAGGCTTCGGCCAGCCAGCGGGACCGGGTCGCGGCATCGCGCAGACCAATCACCACTTCTTCTGGCGACGGCCGCTGGTCGGGGAGGAAATCCTGCCACTGGTCGTCCGACCCATCGGCGACCGGCGTGTTCAAGGACTGGTCCGCCGCCGTCAGGCGCTGTTCCATGGTGCGGACGTCCGACATCTCAACACCAAGATCTTCGGCGATCTTGGCGCGGCCGGCTTCATCCAACGGGTGACCAGACTGTTCTTCGATCTTGGCGCGCAGGCGGCGCAGGTTGAAGAACAAGGATTTCTGCGCCGCCGTGGTGCCGGTGCGCACGATCGACCAATTGCGCAGCACGAAATCCTGCATGCCGGATTTGATCCACCACAGCGCGTAGGTCGAGAAGCGCACTTCACGATCCGGCTCGAAGCGCGCAGCCGCCTGCATCAGGCCGACATTGCCTTCCTGCACCAGGTCGCCCATCGGCAGGCCGTAGTTACGGAACTTGCCGGCGGTCGCGACGACCAGGCGGGTATAGGCGCGCACCAGCTGGTGCAGGGCTTTTTCATCGCCCTGTTCGCGCCAGCGCCGGGCGAGGTCGAATTCCTGGTCACGTTCCAGCAGCGGGGCCGCCATCGACGCTTTGATGAAACCGAGGTTGGCGCGTTGGGTTTCCGGGTCGTCGATGTACGCCATGGGTGCCCCCTGCACGTTTGCGTTCGTTTGAAGCGATATCAGGTACTACGCATGCTTCAAAGACCCGGATCATCAAATGGGCTCTCGGAATCAAGAATCTTTTTAGACAGCGCGGGGCCAGCGCTGAAAAATGGCGGATTGCTTGGGATTTAGAGGGTGGCGACCAGCTGGCCCGTATGATCGAAGCAACCGGCCATCGGCCGCCCACCGCGCCCCGCACCGCCGTCGAGGGTGACCAGCACGCCGTCGGGTTCGGCGTGCGCTGTCGGCCCCTGGTGTCCGCGCACGATGCGTTGGACGTCGCCGTAGCCACCGACCAGTCGGTCGAGCACGGGGCCACCCCACCAGAATTCGTCGGTCATCGCGTCCAAGGTCTTGGCGAGGTTGAGCCCGGCTGCGACCAACAAGATGATGCCGTCACGGGTCACAGCGGCGCGTTTCAGTGCGCTGAACAGTTCCCGGTGGCCAGCCCGGTCGGCCATCGCACCGCGCACTTGGCTGGTCCAGCGGGCGCACGCGGTCACACTCTCGCGCGCCGCCCGCTCGCCATGCACCGGATCAAGGCCGTAGGACATCAAGGTGGCGCCCACGCCGCTGTCCATCAGCCAGCGCAGCACTTCTTGCGGCTTTGGCGCGAACTGCAGCTGCATCAGCTTCGACCACATCTCTTCCTGCTGGCCGCGCAGCAGCACGACGTCGCAGGCGAAAGCACCCGTGCGGGCGAGCAGTCGGCAGCGGAAATCCAGCACCTCGTCCAGCACGCCGGCTGGATTGCCGCTCACGCCCAACAGGTTGCCGAGATAGACCAGCCGCTCGCCCGGTCCAATCGCGTCCGCCAAGCGGTCGTGCAGCTGTACCAAACCAGCGAGGTCGCCGTGGACCGCACCGATCGCCCAGATCCGCCGGCCGGGCTGAATCAGCGCAAAGCGAGCGCGCACAGCGGCGGCGTCAGAAGAGGGGGACAAGAGGCTGGCCGGAATCACGGTAAGCAAAGTGTAGCTGAAGCGAGCGCGCTGCCAAATCCTTCGACGGCCGGGGGCTATTCAAACTCTTCGCCGGGGTACACACCCCATACCTCGGTGGCGACAATCCAGCCCCGCCTGCCCTCAACTTCGGCCCGGCACCAACCTTTTTTGCATTCCTGCAGGCTGAGCAGCACGCCGGGGTCGAGAGTCGCGATCACCGGGCTTGCGCGGTCTGCCCGGCGGTGCAGTGTGCGAATCGTGCCCGCGACCAGCGCCGTGCGCCGGCCGGTCAGACCCTGCTGGTGCACCCAGCCTTCAACACCTTGGTGGTCGCGAATCTTGCGCCAGGTGTCATCGTGCGCAATCACCTCGACCGGCATGCCGCGGCGCACGAACACCCATTCGATCGGAAAGCGGATGCCAGGACCGGCGCGCAGATTGACTTCCGCCGAGCGCAGCGACACGAAGCGCGGCAACGGCAAATCCGCCTGCGCACAGGCGGGCGACGCCATCATTGCCATGATCAGCGCACACACCAGCGCGCCTGTTGCCCTCAAGCATCGTCTCACGAGGCGGAGTATACCCTAGATCGCGAGCGGCGCCAGAAGACCAATCGCACCCTTGGTTTGCGCTGCAGCAAACGCCTTGTTGGCGTCAAACGATCCGGGCAGCCGCTCGGACGCCGCGACCGTCAGGAAGTTCGGCTGCACCCGCCGGGCAAGTCCGTTGAACGAGTCCGCGCGGGCGAGAGAGACTTGCGTCGAAAGCGGTGCAGCGCTGCCCATGGTAACCCAACTCCCCAATCCAGACGGTGATGGCCGCGCTGGAGCCGCGGCCAGCGGTGTCTTAGCACTGCTGTTCGGGGCAGCGCTGTGACGGCCATCACGCGAGCGAACGATTGGCAGCCAGTCTGGTGGGCGCCATAGTGACCGGCAGCCCCTTGCTGCCAAAGGAATGCCCCAACCGTGCCGACGCGCCAAAAACCGCTGGTCATCGTTACCCGCAAGCTGCCCGATCCGATCGAAACCCGGATGATGGAACTGTTCGACACCCGCCTCAACGCCGATGACCGGCCGCTGGACGCCGCCGCACTGGCCGAAGCGGCGAGCACGGCCGACGTGCTGGTGCCCACCGTCACCGACCGCATCGACGCGGCCGTGATCGAAGCCGCGAGCCCGCGCCTGAAGCTGATCGCAAGCTTCGGCACCGGGGTTGATCACATCGACCTGAAAGCCGCCCAAGCCCGCGGCATCGTCGTCACCAACACGCCCGGCGTGCTGACCGAAGACACCGCCGACATGACCATGGCGCTGATCCTCGCGGTCGCCCGGCGCTTGACCGAGGGCGAGCGGCTGGTGCGCAGCGGCGAATGGGGCGGCTGGGGCCCGGTCTCCATGCTGGGCTCCCGGCTCAGCGGCAAGCGGCTCGGCATTTTGGGGATGGGCCGGATTGGCACGGCGTTGGCGCGGCGCGCGCGGGGCTTTGGCTTATCGGTGCACTACCACAACCGCCACCGGGTCGCAGCCGAGGTGGAAGCGGAGCTGGAGGCATTGACGAAGCAGCGCTAGCCGACGCGCTGCGCACCGGCAAGCTCGCGGGTGCTGGTCTCGACGTTTACGAGAACGAGCCGATGATCCACCCGAAGCTGAAGGGCCTCGATACGGTCGTGCTGCTGCCGCACATGGGCTCCGCCACCCTCGAAGGCCGGATCGACATGGGCGACAAGGTGATCATCAACATCAAAACCTTTATCGACGGCCACCGCCCGCCGGACCGGGTGATCGAAGGCATCGACTAGGCACCATGCGCGCGGCCCTCATCCTTGCTAGCGTGCTGCTGGCGCACCCGGTCAAGGCTGAGACCTGGGTGCAGGGCCCAACCCCGCTGTTCCGCTGGGACACTGGCGGGGCCGTGCTGACCGTGGCGGCAATCGATGTCGCGCCGGTGCAAGTGGTCTGGCAAGGCCGGGCGATCGCCGGACGGATCGACTATGCCGGCCCACCGCTGATCCACGGCGCGCGCTACTTCGTCGAGGCCCGCTTGGCCGATGGCCGCACGCTGGGTGCCATCTTCGCGGTCGACCCGGGCCTGGCGGTGCCCAGCCGGGAGGTTGCGATCACAGCGGCGCGCGAGCTCGGCCAGATCGTCGCCGCGACCCGCCCGTTGTCACCGTGAGCCTGCCGCGCCGATCCCTGCTGCTGGCCGGACTGGTGGCCGCTTGCCAGCTGCCGCCGGCCGAGCCTGGCCTCACCCAGGCCGACGCCCTCGCGCTCAGCCCCGGCTGGCGCGCCCAGCTGCTGGCTGCGACACCGGTCTATCAAAACCCGTCGGCCGCAGCCGCCTTGCAGGCGCTCGCCCCCGGTGCCCTGCTGCTCGATGATCCGCGCCCGCAGCTCTGGGCCCTGCCCGATGGCACGATCGGGGTCGCCCGCGGCCTCATTCGCTTGGCTGACACCGAAGAAGCGTTGCTGATGGCGCTCGCCCATGGTGCGGCGCACATCCGCCTGGAGCATGTGGCGCGCGCGAACACGCCTGCGACCAATGCGCTCGCAGTGTTGACCACGGGATATCCGGCGGCCCTGGAGGCGGAAGCCGAGATAGAGGCGATCGCCGATCTGCGCACCCGCGGCTTTGATGCGGCTCGGGCAGCCGGCTTGCAGCGGATCCTCGCCGCCCTCGACGGTTCGGCGAGCTGTCTTTATCTCGACCGGGCGGAGGCTGCTCGCCGGCACGCGCGCTATGGCACGACCGCAACCCTGCCGCCGCGCGCGGCATCCGCCGCATTCCTCACCCTGAAGCGCCTGTTTCCCACCCCGCGCGCAATCCAGAGCGGCATTCGCGGCGATTGACGCAGTGCACCATGGTGCTTAAGCAGGGTCCCTGAGCTCAAGGCGGCCCGATCGAGGCCGCGAGGGAGGAGCGATGAAAGTCCTGGTCGGGGTCAAGCGCGTCGTCGACTACAATGTGAAGATCCGGGTGAAGCCGGATCACAGTGGTGTTGAACTCGCCAACGTCAAAATGTCGATGAACCCGTTCGACGAAATCGCCGTCGAAGAAGCCGTGCGGCTGAAAGAAGCCGGCACCGCAACCGAGGTGATTGCGGTCTCGATTGGCCCCGCCGGTGCGGCCGAAACCTTGCGCACGGCACTCGCCATGGGCGCGGACCGCGCGATCCATATTCTGACGGATGTGGAGGTCGAGCCGCTCGGCGTTGCCAAGCTGTTGAAAGCGGTCTGTGCTGCCGAAGCGCCGGGCCTGGTCATCGTTGGCAAGCAGGCGATCGATGATGACAGCAACCAAACCGGCCAGATGCTGGCAGCCCTGATGGGCTGGCCGCAGGGCACCTTCGCCTATCGCCTGTCGATCGCCGATGGCACGGTCGATGTGGTGCGCGAAGTCGATGGTGGCTTGGAGACGGTGGCGCTGACGCTGCCGGCGGTGATCACGACGGACTTGCGCTTGAACGAGCCGCGCTATGCCTCGCTGCCGAACATCATGAAGGCGAAGAAGAAGCCGATCGACCAGACGACGCCCGACGCCCTCGGCGTGTCGCTGACCCCGCGGCTGACCGTGCTGAAGGTGGTCGAACCACCCAAGCGCCAGGGCGGGGCCAAGGTTGGCTCAGTTCAGGAATTGGTTTCGAAGCTGAAGACCGAAGCGAAGGTGATCTAACCATGGCCGTGCTCGTTGTCGCCGAACATGATGGGTCGGCCCTGAAGCCGCAGACACTGAATGCTGTTGCGGCCGCCTTGAAACTGCCGGGACCGGTGGATGTGCTGGTCGCCGGCGGCTCGGCCGCGGTGGCCGCCGCTGCGGCTTCGATTCCGGGTGTCGCAACCGTGCGCCACGCCGATGGTGCCGACCGGCTGCCGGAACGCGCAGCACCCCTGATCGCGGGCCTCGCCAGCGGCTATTCCCACGTGATTGCGGCTGCCACCACCTACGGCAAGAACGTTATGCCGCGGGCAGCGGCACTTGCCGACAGCCAGCAGATCTCGGAAGCGATCGAGATCATCGATGCCGACACCTTCGTGCGGCCGATCTACGCTGGCAATGCGCTGGCGACCGTGAAGTCGAGCGACGCGGTGAAGTTCATCACCATCCGGGCAACCAACTTCGATGCGGTTGCTGCGACCGGCGGATCTGCCGCGATCACGACCGTGGATCTGCCGGCCGCCACCGGTGCGCGCTTCGTGAAGGCGGAATTGCAGGCGTCTGAACGCCCGGAATTGACTGCAGCGCGGGTCGTCATCTCCGGCGGGCGCGGCATGCAGAATGGTGAGAACTTCGCGATGCTGGAAAAGCTCGCCGATCGCTTGGGCGGGGCCGTTGGCGCGTCGCGCGCAGCCGTCGACGCGGGCTTTGTGCCGAACGATTACCAAGTCGGCCAAACCGGTAAGGTGGTGGCACCGGATCTTTACATCGCCGTTGGCATCTCTGGTGCGATCCAGCACCTCGCCGGCATGAAGGACAGCAAGGTGATCGTCGCGATCAACAAGGACGAGGAAGCACCGATCTTCTCGGTCGCTGACTATGGCCTGGTTGGCGACTTGTTCAAGCTGGTGCCGGATCTGCAAGCCGAACTTGAAAAAGCCTAATCCTCCCCTCCCCCACCGACTTCAGGAGTAGCGATGTCTGCAATCGAAACCGTCGGCGTCATCGGCGCCGGACAGATGGGCAGCGGCATCGCCCATGTCTGCGCGCTGGCTGGCATTCCAGTCCATCTGGTCGACTTGAGCGAAGACCGGCTGACGGCAGCGATTCAAACCATCGACAAGAACCTGACGCGCCAAGTCAGCCGCGGCAAAATCTCGGACACCGACGCCAAGGCGGCGATCGCGCGCATCACCACCTCGACCGGCTATGAGCCGTTCGGCACGACCGACTTCGTCGTCGAAGCCGCGACCGAGAACGAGAAGGTGAAGCTGGAGATCTTCCGCAAGCTGGTGCCGTTCCTGAAGCCGACGGCGCTGGTCGCCTCCAACACCTCCTCGATTTCGATCACGCGTCTGGCGGCGGCGACCGACCGGCCGGGCCAGTTCATCGGCATGCACTTCATGAACCCGGTGCCGGTGATGACGTTGGTGGAGCTGATCCGCGGCATCGCGACGGAGGAAGACACCTTCCAAGCCGTGCGCGACCTCGCCGTGCGCCTGGGCAAAACCACGGCTGTCTCCGAAGACTTCCCGGCCTTCATCGTCAACCGCATCCTGGTGCCGATGATCAACGAGGCGGTCTACACCCTTTATGAGGGCGTGGGCGGCGTTGATGCGATCGACACGGCCTTGCGGCTCGGCGCCAACCACCCGATGGGCCCGCTGGAACTGGCGGACTTCATCGGCCTCGACACCTGCCTTGCGATCATGCAGGTGCTGCATGATGGTCTGGCC